>NZ_JBSVXG010000238.1:0-8412 GCF_054070595.1 Pseudomonas sp. SDO55104_S430
CCTTCGCGGGCAAGCCTCGCTCCTACAGGGGTTGGCGGTGTGCATACCGTATGGGCTACACCACCAATCCACTGTGGGAGCGGGCTTGCCCGCGAAGGCGTCGGCACAATCAACATCGATGCTGCCTGACCCACCGCATTCGCGAGCAAGCCCGCTCCCACAGTTTTGGATTTGCGTGTGCTTTCAGTCCCTGAGCATCGGCCGCAATTCGATGAACGGAAACCAGGTGGTGCCGTCGTCGAAGCTGACTTTGGTCAGGACCACGAAGCGTACGTCGCTGGTCAGGCTGCGCAGGAATGTTTGGGAGATGGTGGCCGAGACGCCGGCACTGGCTTCTGCCGGCAGGACCTGATGGGCGTCGAGCAGGGTTTCGGTTTTGCCCGACCCGCTCACCGTGAGGGTGATCAGGCAGCGGGTGCTGATGTAGGACCAGACGCGCTGGAAGATCGGCACGCCCGCGGCGGTGATTTCGCTTTTGTACACCGGGTCGCTGAAAGGCGCGGCGAGCTGGGCGCCGTGAAATTTACTGGCGGGGAACGCTCGCACTTTCAGAGTCAGGCGTCGGGAGGGCATTTCGGTGCCGTCGGCCATGTGAATGACGTAATACACCGGGATCGTCTTGTCGAGAAACCCGCCAATGATCGACTTGTCGATCTGCACCTCACGCGCATCCGGATCGACAGGCACACACACCGCCCCCGGGCTGCCCGGCTCCCCCAGGCAAACCTCCAGCCGATCGTCCTTATAGAAAATCGCCTCGGCAGGAATGATGACCGTCGCCCCCTGCAACGTCGCTTCCGGATTGAGCTCGGCCCAGTCCGCCGGGTCATCGTTGATTTGCCTGATCCAGGGAAATGGCGCATGACGAGGCGGTCGGATGGCCGCCACCAGCAACTCCACCGGATAGGACTCGCCACTGGCGTTCGTCGCCCGGTCCTCCACCCGATAAGTCACCTCCCGCTTGCCATCGCCCTGATAACGAATGAAGTCGCCGGTGAACGTCAGGGTGATCGGATCGTTGTAGTTGAGGCGTGTCAGCGGCTCGCTGCGTACCTCCCCCGAACCGCCATCGCCCGGATTTTTCCAGGTGGCGATCACCACATCCCCGGGCGCCGGGGTGCGGTAAACCGGAACGATGGCCAGCAACTGGTCGTTGTGTTGCGGATCTTCAAGATAGTCAGCGGTCAGCGCATTGGGCGGCAGCACCGCAGGCGGGAAAATCAGCTCGCTGGCATTGGCCAGAATCGGCGGGCTTTTATCGATGGTGACGTTGACCGGCACCGATTCACGGGTCGTGGAACCGTTCCAGGGCAGGACCCGATAGAACAGCGAATGAACCCCCTCCTCCAGCCTGGCCGCGGGCACCTCGGCCCAGAACTCGGCATCGTCGATCGGCCCTTCCAGTTTCCGCTCATGAACGGGCGTAGTTCTGTCATCAAAAAACAGCTGCAGCGTATCAATCATGCCGGGGCCCTGCGCCGAATCGCCCCACCGCTCGAACTCGACCCGCAGCGGCTTCAACCACCCATCCTTGGGCAGCAGGTTTTCCTGGCCGCCTTCGAACTCGGGAAGTACATCGATCAGATCGGGCGGCGCAAGGTCCACCCTGACTTCCTCAAATGGCTGCGACTGTCTGGACATGTCTGATTCCTCACTCATGAAAGCGAGCCGGTAAGACTACCGCTGAATGCCAGACCGACAGGACCCTGGATAAGTACGCGTCTTGTTAATCCTCAAGCGCTGATGCAGGCGCCCATCGACGCCTGCGTCGGAACGCATTTACCAGCTGTAACGTGCGCCGAAGTTCAAACCCCACGGCTGTTCGATCTTCTCGCCGTTGCTGTAATCGGCATCGGCGTGCAGCGAAATCCGCTCGCTCACATTCATCGCGACGCCGAAACCCAGCTCGCCACGGGAACCCGATAGATCGTTGGTGAAGGTGTTGTTGTTGACGTCGACGTCATTGTTGTTGGCGAACTCATGCACGTAGGCCGCACGAACATAAGGCTGCACCACCTTGCCTTCACCCAGGTCGTAGTTGCGCCCCACCGTGGCGCCGACCTTGCCCAGCAACGAGCGGGTGCGATCGCTATCGGCTTGCAGCCCGTTGTCCAGGTCGTAGCTCTGGCCCTTGACCACCAGTGCGGCAGCCTGCGCGTACGGCTCAACATAGAAACCATCGGCCAGCTTGATATGCCGCCCGAACTCCACGGACGCACCGACACCTTCAGTGTCGTAATCGCCCTTGGTCCGGGTGCCGTCGCTCAGGTGCACATCGGCTTCGTTCTGGTAGCGGTTGAATTTCAGCACGCTGTCCAGGTAGTAGCCGGTCTGCTTGTCCAGCCAGGTGGCGTAGCCGCCAATGTAGTAACTGTCCACGGTGCCGCTGCTGCCACGGTCCAGGTTCAGATCGGATTTGCTGTAACCGGCGAGCAAGCCCACCAGCCACTGACCGTCACCGAACGGCAGCGGCGCATCGGCGCCGAACGACAGGCCCTGCTGGTTTTGCTGGTAGTCCGCCACCCCGGTGCTGACATTGAACTTGTTGCCATAGGCGCGCACCCAGCCGCCGGCCTTGCCCTCGTCCAGGCGCAACTCGCCCATGCGGCTGCGCATGGTGGTGAGCTCGCCATAGAACACGGTCGGCAGGGCATCGGCCAATGCCAGGACAGTCTGAGTGCTCGGGCTGACCACTTTCGACGCCGTGTCGAGGAACCAGTCATTGCTGCCCTGCTGGATCAGGTCGTAGGAAAACGCCCCCAGATCCACCGGGCCGCCGACCAGGGAAAACGTTGCATCGCCACCACCGGTGTGAATGACCGGCAGCGAAGCGGCGGCCACCGGCTCGGAGCCGCTGGCATCAATCAACACTTGGTGATTGCCGGTGGCGTTGCCGGTGACGGTCAGGGTATCGACCACACCAAAATTGGTGTGCATGTAGAAGGTGCCGCCGGTACCGGACAGCTCGCCCACGGTCAGCTTGAAGAATTCACCGGGATTGCCGAACTGCACCCCGCCACCGTTAAGTGCCAGGTTGGCAACGCTGCCGTCACCGACCATCACCCAGCGCGCATCGCTATTGATGATCAGGCTGTTGACGTTGTCGAGCTGGCCGGTGAGCGTGGCCTGGTTCTGCAGGGTGAGATTGGCGGTGGCCCCGGCCTCGGCGCTGACGTCGCCGACCAGCGCGCTGTTGTCCACCACCATGTTGGCGATGGAGGTGCCACCGACTTCAAGGATCTTGCCGTTGCCGCCGGTCAGCGTCGAACCGTTCTCCACCCGGATATCGGCGGTGATGGGCGCCGCGCTGAAGTTGGTCACGCTGATCGCAGAGCCGCTTTGGCCCTCGACCTTGGTGCCGCTGAGCGTCAGACGGTTGTTTTGTGGAACATTCGGGTCGGTGGTCATGACGATGCCGTTGATGCCACCCTGAATCGTTCCGCCGGTAGCGGAGACCCGACCGTTGGCCATCTGCAAACCGAAGCCGGATGTACCGACCAGAGTGGTTCTGACCAGATCCAGCTCACTCGTACTGCCCACGGTAGCGCCTGTCGTGCCGCCGGTAATTGTGACGTCAGTGACCGTTGCCTTCGAACCTTGGTTGACCGGCGCACTGCTTTGCAGCGAAAGCCCGGTCCGGCCGGCAGTGATGGAGCCCCCTGAAATGGTCGCTGAACTGTCCTGCAAAAACACCCCGGTCAAGGCGGTCGTGGTCACGGTGGTGCCGGTCAAGGAGAGGGTCGAGCCGGTTTGCGCAGTGATGTCCTGAGTGCTTGCACCATTGGAAATCAGGTTCGAGGCATTACGCACCAGATAGGTGTCTGACGCGGTATTACCATCAATACGCTCCGTCTGGCCGTTATCGACAATGCCGGCCATCGTCTGAGTACTGGCCAACAGCAGGGGCATCAAGGTCAGCCACTTGATGGAGGCGGACAGAGGATTCAACGCGAATGCTTTTTCAGTTTTCATCAGACACCGCAGTAATAAAGGTCAAAGAATGGGTCCGCCTGACCTGGCGAACCCTGCTTGAACATGCAAAGGCGGCGAAGACTAAAGAGAAATCTCTTAAAAAAATGTAGGACTTATCCGAAGCAACACCCTTTTCTGTAGGAGCGAGCTTGCTCGCGATGTAGTCCGATGCACCGCTGGGTGTCAGGCTGTCAGCGTCATCGTTGACGACCATCGCGAGCATGCTCGCTCCTACAGAATTGGGTTCAGGGTCTCGGGATTCTGCAATGGGCATTGAGTTCGAACACGGCGATCATGATGCTGGCCAGCTCGGATTTCACATCGGTGCCCCGGACAACGATCTGGTACATCGCCTTGCCGTAGCCGAACTGATTGCCGGTGTCATAGGTGGGCTTGAGGCACTCCACATAGGGAATGAACCAGAGGAGGCCGTTGCTTTCCTCCTCCCTGGTCACAGTCAGCCGTTGCTGCCGATCGGTGTCCGGCAAAAGCGTCACATCATCCCAGTCAAAGGTTGCCCATGAAACGTCGACCTCCACGCCTTCCTTCAAATAGTTCGAAACCGGAATTTTCACGTAGATGCCCCACTCGCCGTCTTTCTCCTCCAGCCCATCGCAATTGATGAGGTCTCGGTCCGGGTGCTTGTTGGGAAACTCGATGTCAGGAAGCTTGACGATTTCAACCTCGACATCGATCAAGGTCGGCAGCGACTGTTGCGGGTTGATCAGGCCTGGGCGCGTGATGGTGTAGTGCAGCGGCAATTGCTTTATGACCGGAACCTTTTCGATATCCGCCCAGGGGATGACGATCGGGATTTTCTGGTCGACAGTCTCCGTCCCGACGATGGCATAGGCTGGTGACGAGACCGCTTCACCGTTCCAGTACAGCGTCAGCAGGTCGCCGGCGAGCACATGGTCAAGTATGTCCTTGGTCAGGGTGATCGTACCTTGGGCATCCTCGCCGATATCTGCGGGCACCAGTTCGGTGCTGCTGCCGCTGGAGCTGAGGAACTCGACCAGTCCCAGCAACGGGTTTTCCGGGCCGGGGCCGGGGTCGGGAGGGCCGGCCACTTTCAGGTTGACGTTGACGGTAATGGAGGCTTTCGAAGGAATTGAGTAGTCACCGCGATACACCTCGTAGTCCACCTTTATTGGCTGGCTGTCAGCCCCGGCAAAGTCGTATTCGCCGTTGATGACATCCCTCGGCACTGTGATCGTCAAAGGAAACGGCAGGTGCGCACTGATCGCCGTTCGCGGCAGGCGCGTGCCACCCCAGGTAATCACAATGCCGTCCGCCTCCTGATAATCCGCGATGGGGTCGATCCACACAGTGGTTGGAAAAGCCGCATCGGCGCGATCGATCACGCCATCGTCTTCGGCCAATGGGACGCTGCAGGAATCCGGGTCCATGGGCAATTTGCCCAGCGCCACTTGCACCGGTGTCGGGTACGGCATGTCGCTGCGGTTTCCGGCTTTGTCGTACAAGAAATAAACGATGTACATCAACATTGAGCCGAGTTTGCGGACCGAGGCCTCGGGAATGGTGATTTGACGAGTCAGGGGAAGACCGCCCAGAAAAACCAGTTCTTCGCGATCCGGCTCCTCTGTTGGTGGCTCTTTCAGCAATGCCACAGCGAGCGTGACCGCCCCCTTCTTCTCCTCTTCAAAATCAGGCACTTCGCAGTTGATCCCCTTGTCCCGTGCCAGGACCTCTTCGGTGATCAAGGGCTCATGAACAATGATGCTTTTCGGGACGCCCGGCCTGATCGGCCCGGTTCTGTCGAGTTCAAACGGCGCGGGCAGAGAGTCGATGATCGGGCTTAAATTCCAGGGTTCCAGGCGGCATCGAAGCTGAAACTTGCCTTCGATGCCTGCGGTGAGGTGAAGTGGAATTTCTTTCTCCAGCGGGAAATTACTGGACGGGAAATCGGTCGTGTTGCCGAACTCTTCCGCGGAAATCTGTACATATTGAGATTCCGGAACCGTGATACGTCGCATTTCGACAAAGAGCGTATTGACGAGGATGTTCGGGAAAACCGGTCGATCCGCCCATTCTTTGACCGTGAACCTGATAGGGTCATCCGCGAAATCGATGTGAATCAAACCATCAGCGTCGCCTTCGATAATGTCGGTCATGTCAGGCGGGGCCAGCTCCTCCTGTCGCCGGGCCCTGAACAACTGTTTACGGTAATCGCTGCGCACCTGTTCGGCCGTGCGTGTTCTTTCTGAATCTGCCATGTCCAGTGCTCCAAAACGTTCGAGTTAAACCACGAGCGTGCTCATGGTTTTCAAATCGGTTTTTGGCAGTTCGATTGATGGCTCGAACACTGCAGTACTACGTCCTGTCGTTCTGCCTGGCCGTTTGGGCCTTCGCGGATTAAGCACGCTTTGCGGATGTTTCGATACTGTCAGACTTGACAGGTGGGTTTTTATACAGGGGTGGCTTTACGGCCTGTGGAGTGTGCACGATCTGTAGGAGCGAGCTTGCTCGCGATGGTGGCTCGGACACCGCTGGGTGTCAGGCTGCCAGCGTTATCGTTGACGACCATCGCGAGCGTGCTCGCTCCTACAGGAAGCGGGTTTGATCAGATGACGAAGCGCGCCACCATCGCATTCAGGTCCACCGCCAGGCGCGACAGTTCGTGGGTCGCGGCGCTGGTCTGGTTGGCGCCGGCGGCGGACTGGGTCGCCAGGTCGCGGATGTTCACCAGATTGCGGTCCACTTCGCGCGACACTTGCGCCTGTTCTTCCGAGGCGCTGGCGATCACCAGGTTGCGCTCGTTGATCAGGTGGATCGACTGGGTGATCTGCTCCAGCGCCACACCCGCAGCGCGGGCCATTTCCAGGGTGGTCTGGGTACGCTGATTGCTCTGCTGCATCGACGACACCGCCTCGCCGGTGCCGTTCTGAATGCCGGCGACCATCTTCTCGATTTCCTGGGTGGACTGCGCGGTGCGGTGGGCCAGCGCCCGAACTTCGTCCGCCACCACCGCAAAACCACGTCCGGCTTCTCCAGCGCGGGCCGCTTCGATTGCCGCGTTCAATGCCAGCAGGTTGGTCTGCTCGGCGATGGCGCGGATCACGTCCAGCACCTTGCCGATGTCCCTGCCCTGCTCCGCCAGCCCTTCGATCATCATCGCGGTGTTCTGCACGTCGTGGGTCATGGTCTGGATCGCGTCGACGGTTTCCACCACGCGGTCGCGGCCTTCGCGGGCGGCCTGGGTCGATTGGCTCGAGGCTTCGGAGGTCGAGACAGCGTTGCACGCCACTTCTTCCACGGCGGCGGTCATCTCGTTGACGGCGGTGGCGGCCTGTTCGATTTCGTTGTTCTGCTGATGCAGCCCGCGGGAGGCTTCTTCGGTGACGGCGCTCAGCTCTTCGGCAGCGGCGCCCAGTTGCGTGGCGGAACCGGCGATCTGCTCGATGGTTTTGCGCAGGTTGGTTTGCATGGTGGCCAGGGCACCGAGCAGACGGCCCGGTTCGTCCTGACCATCGACCTCGATGGACTTGCTCAGGTTGCCGCCGGCGATGGTTTCGGCAGCCTGCACCGCGCGGCTCAAGGGCGAGACGATACTGCGGGTCAGCAGCCAGGCCAGCAACACGGTCATCAGCGCCGCCAGCACTGACACGGCGATGATGCCGTTCACGGCGCTGTTGTAGTTGCGTTCGGCAAGTACACCGGCTTCCTTGGCGCCATCGGTGTTGTAGGTCACCAACTGACCGAGCTGCTCGCCCATCTTGTCGGTGCCGTCCTTGATCCGGGAGTTGATCAGGCTGCGCATCTCATCGACGCGGTTCTGCCGCGACAGGTCGAGCATCTCGCGCTGGGCCTGCATGTAATCGTCCATGGTCGCGCTGAAGATCTTGTAGAGCGCCGCTTCCTGCGGGCCCGCCGGCAATTGGGCGTAGGCGGCCTGGGCCTTGCGCGCCTTGTCGTTGAGCACGCCGATGCGGGTTTCGGCTTCCTGCAGGCTGGCCGGATCGCGGTTGACCAGAATGCGGAACGACAGGATGCGCATGCGCAGCACGTTTTCGGTGACGTTGCCAAGGTAGGTGACGCTGGGCAGTTGGGTGCTGCCCATGTCGATGGAGGACTGGCGGATGATCGACATGCGGTTGACCGCGAACACCCCCAACACGACCACCAGCAAGGCGATGAAGGCGAAACCCAGGAATGCACGAGGCGCGATGTTCAGTTGACGCAAGGACATAGGACGATACTCGGGTAATAAAAGCGGCGAGCGTCCATGCCGTGATCACTGCCGGCCATCTGCGTGACCGATCAGTCAGACGCTGAACGCGTCTGTGATCTTTATCGGCGGGAGTTGCGGATGTTGATGGTGGCAAAGAAATATTTTTCGGCCAAACCTGAATACGATCTTCTGTAGGAGCGAGCACGCTCGCGATGGTCGTCAACGATAACGCTGGGCATCTGATGCCC
>NZ_JBSVXG010000239.1:0-8375 GCF_054070595.1 Pseudomonas sp. SDO55104_S430
CTGCTGCGCAGTCCAACGGGGCGGTGCGACGTTTCGACAAGCCCCCTCGCCACAGAAATGCTCTTCACCACAGCATCCCCTCAACACAATAAAAAACGCCGACGCTATATCAGCCGTCGGCGTTGGAAACCGCAAAGAGGTTTACCGGGCGAATCAGAACGCTGGCAATACCGCGCCGCTGTACTTCTTCTCGATGAAAGCTTTCACTTCAGGGCTGGTCAGGGCTTTGGCCAGCTTCTGCATGGCGTCGCTGTCCTTGTTGTCAGGACGGGCCACCAGGAAGTTCACGTAAGGCGAATCTGCACCTTCGATCACCAGCGCGTCTTTAGCCGGGTTCAGGCCCGCTTCCAGCGCGTAGTTGGTGTTGATCATGTCCAGGTCGACCTGGTCCAGAACGCGCGGCAGCATGGCGGACTCAAGTTCCTTGAACTTGAAGTTGTGCGGGTTCTTGGCGATGTCTTTTGGCGTGGCCAGGGCGTTTTTCGGGTCTTTCAACTCGATCAGGCCAGCCTTCTGCAGCAGGATCAGGGCGCGGCCGCTGTTGCTGCCTTCGTTCGGGATAGCGATGGTCGCGCCGTCTTTGAGCTCGGCCAGGGTTTTGACTTTCTTGGAGTAGCCACCGAACGGTTCAACGTGAACGCCGATCACGGTCACCAGGTTGGTGCCTTTGCCTTCGTTGAAGCTTTTCAGGTATGGCAGGGTCTGGAAGTAGTTGGCGTCCAGACGCTTCTGGTCGACCTGCACGTTCGGCTGAACGTAGTCGGTGAAGACTTTGATTTCCAGGTCCACGCCTTCTTTGGCGAGGGTTGGCTTGATCAGTTCCAGAATTTCAGCGTGTGGAATCGGGGTCGCCGCAACCACCAGTTTCTCGCCAGCCTGGGCCAGGCCCGCGGTCAGGGCAGCCGCCAGTGCGGTGAACAACAGAACCTTTTTCATGCAGTGTCCTTATCGAAAATCACAGTCGCTCGTGGCGACGGCTAACAGTACGTGTGCCAGTGATGTGCTATCGCTGGCGTGACGCGGAAGATACCGGGATTTTTTATTCCCGAACAATATCTTTTATTCACGTTCATATTCCATTTTGCTCATACAGCTCTGGCACGCGCGTTCCAAGTGCACCTGCCCACACTTACAACCTGTGGCCTCACCCTGTGGGAGCGAGCCTGCTCGCGATAGAAGTCCAGGCACCGCGGGCAGTCAGACACCCAGCGTCATCGTCAACGACCATCGCGAGCGTGCTCGCTCCTACAGGAGGTTTTGCAGGGCGGCTTTTTCGGCGGGAGTGCCATTGCGCAGCAGGTGCAGGAGCTTTTGTTCGATCGGCGTGTGCAGCTCGGGCAGGTTCAGATGCTCCGGCAAGATCTCGTCACCGGTACTGACCAGCAACGCAAAGTGAATGACGTTCTCCAGCTCCCGGGTGTTGCCCGGCCAGCTGTGTCGCTCCAGCACCTGCTGCGCGGCTTCGCTGATCAGCGGCACCGGCAGGTCCAGACGCTGGCTGTAGATGCCGAGGAAGTATTCGGCCAACGACAGAATGTCCCCCACCCGCTCACGCAAGGCCGGCAATTCCAGCTGCCCTTCGCTGAGGTAGTGATATAGCCGTTCATGGAATTTGCCGGCCGCGACCGCTTGCGCCAAATCGATGCTGGTGGCGGCCACCAGGCGCACATCCACCGGGCTCGGCTGATGCGCGCCGACCCGAGTGACTTCGTGATTTTCCAGAGCCGCGAGCAGCTTGATCTGGATCGGCAGCGGCAGGTCGCCAATTTCGTCCAGATAAAGCGTGCCGCCGTTGGCAGAGCCGAACCAACCGGCGCGACTGCTGGCCGAGCCGCTGTAGCTGCCGGCGGCATAACCGAACAATTCGGCATCGGCGTAAGTCGGGCTGATCGCCCCGCAATTGACCGAGACGAACAATCCGCCGCGATCACTGGCGCGATGAATATGCCGCGCCAGCAACTCCTTGCCAGTGCCGGTTTCACCGCGGATCAGCACCGAAATCGAACGCGGGGCCAGTTGCTCCAGCTCTTGGCGCAATTGCCGCGAGCGTGGATCGACGAACACCAGCGCCTTGGCGCGGATGCTCAGGGGACTTTTTTCGGCGTCGGGGAAGGTCAGCAGCGGCTGACCGAAGGTTTCAAAACTCATGGCAGTCTCCCGCCCAAAACCGCCGGGAGACGGGGGGCGTTGAAAGGTTTAAGCGCGGCGCAGGGCGTGGTGTTCCATTCGGCTCTGCAGGCGGTAGAGATAGGCAAAGCCCTGCTCCCAACGCTGATGTCCGGACTTCACGTTGATGTGCCCGGCACCGGCGAGAATTCCTGCTTCGGCGCCCCAGTTGCGCGCCAGTTCCAGGGCTCGCGGCGCGCTGACGGCGCTGTCGTTGTCGGAGCTGACCACTTGGCTCGGAAACGGCAGCTGATCGGTTGGAATCGGTGCGAAGTTGCGCAAGGCGGGAGCGCACGCGGGGCGCTCGACGTCGGCCGGAGCGACCAGCAAGGCGCCACGCACCTGACGCAGCATCGGCAGCGGCGCGGTGGCGGCCCAATGGGCGACGGTGATGCAGCCCAGGCTGTGGGCAATCAGGATCACCGGTGTGCTGTCGGCGGCAATCGCTTCGGCCAGCGCCGCGACCCAGTCCTCACGACGGGGCGTCAGCCAGTCGGCCTGCTCCACCCGTGCGCTGTTCGGCAGGCTGTGGTGCCAATGGCTTTGCCAATGATCTTCTGGCGATCCTTGCCAGCCCGGCACAATCAGGTAGCGAATTGATTCGTTGCGCATGGGGGAGCTCTCCTGCGTGTCTGTTCCCGAACGAGTATAGGGAGGAGAGTTATATTCGTTAAGGAATAAGTAGCTATTTATTAAGACCTATAAGGAATAACACAACAACCAACTGTGGGAGCGGGCTTGCTCTCGAATGCGGTGTGTCATTCAACACAAATGCCGCCTGATCCACCGCATTCGCGAGCAAGCCCGCTCCCACAGGGGGTAAGTCGGCATTTTCTTCAGGCAAAAAAAAGGGACCGCACCCTGCCAAGGAGACGGCCCCGGAAACTCAAAACTGCCAGCGGTGTTCAACAGCTGTGGAGCGGATGATTGGCGATATCGGTTATCTAATAAAGGAATATTTAATTACTTTATTAGGCCCAAATCGCATATATCCCTAAACCCTCCCCGGCCCACATGCATCAAACCTACCGACTCTTTGGGTCAACTTGATGACTGTCATTTTTCCGTTTGAGTTTCCGGATGGGTTGCTCAAGCCTGCGCGGTCTGCGCTTGCTCGGCTTCTGCGGTTTCCTTGCGGGTAAACCGGTTGGCCCGGGCAAAGGTGCCAATATCGTTGAAGCGCACCCCCATCTCACGCATCACTTCATGCGCCACCGACACTGTCATCTGGCGGATGTAGAACGGCTCCTTCACCACGAAGTGATGGATGCCGTGGGTGCTGCCGAAGTTGAAGCAGAACGCCTGCAGCGGCCACAGCCACCAGGCGTTGAGCACCTGGGTTTGCTGGATCACGTTGCCCAGTTCCACATCGCCGTAGTAGTGCATGTTCGAGCTGATGAAATGCAGGCAGAAGGTGCGCAGCACGTTGGGACCGATAATCACCACGGCGGCGATGTCGATCACGTTCATCACTGACAGCGTGGTCGCCGACCATTCGATCGGCGCCCCCATCAGATACGCGACGCCATTGGCCGTATGGAAGCCGAGAAACACATACCACGCGCCCCAATGCAGCAGCGCCAGCGGTGCGTAGACCTTCAGCACGCGCTTGATGATGCTGAATTTATGCGCCCAGGTTTTCGCCCGCAGCATGCGGATGAACGCCGACATCATGTTGTCGCCGACCATCAACAGCCGCGCAAAGCCCCAGGGCTCGCCATTGGTGATCGCCCGCTCTTCCATGTCGGTTTCGGTGCCGGACACCTTGTGGTGGTTCAGATGCAGATGCCGGCGAATCCACGGGTTGATGGTGCTCGGCCGCGCCAGCCAGACCAGGCCCATCATCAGGTTGTGCGGCACCCGCTGCTTGCGAAAGTACATGCTGTGGATCAGATCGTGTTCCAGTTCGTGGGTCAGCGATGCGAAAAATGCGTTGAGCAGCAGGCACACCCACCACGCCACATTCCCGCTGATGTAGAGCGCCGCCGACCCGATCATCCCGGCGAGGGCGAAGGCCAGGATGCCAGCGCCGAGGGCGTCCTGATGCTTCAGAATCGGGTAGCGCTCGCGCAACTCGACGCCCTTGGCCAGCACCACTTCACGAATATGCGCCGATCGCTGTGCAGCATTCAGTCGCTGGGGACTTGCAGAAGTACGGTCCATGCTTCCATCCTCTGGTTATTGATGGTTCGCATCTTGATCGCTGCGCCTTCGTGCAGCGGTAGCCGTGAACGCCAACCTGTTGACCGGAAGCGCCAATCAGCATGACTGAACCGACCTCCCTCGCCAGCTGGACCCGCGCCCTGCGCAAGCAACTCGATGCCCTGGGTCTGGACAGCAACGCACTGTGCCGACAGGCCGGGCTCGATCCGCAGCTGATGGACGACCCCAACGCCCGCTATCCGTTGTCCGGCACCACGCGGTTGTGGGAGCTGGCGGTGCAGGCCAGCGGCGATCCGGCGATCGGTTTGCGCGTCTCGCGTTTCGTCAGCCCGACCACCTTCCACGCCCTCGGTTATGCGCTGGTGGCCAGCGGCAGTTTGCGCGAGGTGTTCGAGCGCATCGTGCGTTATCACCAGGTGGTCAGCGATGCGCTGGAGCTTGAGCTGACTCGCGCCGAAGACCGCTACCTGTTCCGCCTGAAAATCCTCCCGGGCAATCTCCCCCCGGCCTTCGAAGCCATCGACGCCTTCACCGCCATTTACGTGCGCACCTGCCGCAATCGCCTGGGTCGCGACTACGCGCCGCTGGCGGTCTACCTGCGCCGCCCGGAACCGGCGGACTCGCACCAGTGGCACAAGGTGTTCCGCTCGCCGGTGCACTTCGGCGCCAGCGAGGACCGCCTGGAATTTGCCCTGGTCGACTTCGACAGCCACCTTGACGACGCCAACCCGGAACTGGCCGAACACAACGAAACCGTGCTCAAGCGTACCCTGGCGCAACTCAAACCGCTGACCTGGGAACGCAAGGTGCGCGATGCCATCGAGGAGCAACTGCCCGAAGGCGAACCGAGCGCCGAGCACATTGCCAAGGCGCTGCACCTGAGTCTGCGCAGCCTGCAACGGCATCTGGCTGACGAGGGCTGCCGGTTCGATACCCTGCTCAACGAAAGCCGCGAAAACCTGGCGCTGCTGCACCTGCGCGATCCGCAATGCTCGTTGAGTGAGATCAGCTATTTGCTGGGCTTCGCTGATACCAGCAGCTTCAGCCGCGCGTTCAAGCGCTGGACGGGGATGACGCCGGGGCAGTTTCGGGATGGGTTGGGCTGAAAGATTGGTGGAAGTTTTCAGTCCTTGACCAGACTGCGCTCCATCCCGGCTTTCCACTGCTCGATCATCATCGTGCCGACGTCGGTGAATGCCCGATGGGTTCGGCAGTGATCGAACATTTCTTCCATCGCAACCTGCATGCCATGGGCAACCTGTTGCAGCAGTTCATGGCAGCGGCCCTCGGTCAGGTTGCATGCCGTACGACCGAAACGCATGAGCATTTTGTACTTCGGCCATGCCTTCGACCCACCCAGCAACAGCGCCATGCTGTCGTTCCTGATGTAGACGGACGTGGTGATGAGGTCGTAAGTCGGCGCCAGTCGGATCGAAGTTTGTGCGGCGCAATCTTCATACAGCACGCCGAAGTTCTTCAGGTGCGCGTCACCGTTTTTCAACCCGGCCGACAAGGCTACCGTCTTGAAGAATGCCTCGAGTGAAGGGGTCAACAAATTCGGTGAAACGAAGGCCTTGATCTGCCGTGCCGCGCCTTCGTAGGAACCATCGTATTTGGCTTTGGATGGCCAGCCATTGAGTACGCAGAAATCCTCGAAACCCAGGTAGCCACGCTCACTCAAATCAAAGCGCTCGACGGTCAGAAACTTGCCCTGCTGACTCAGTTCGAACTTCGGCACTTGCAGCCCGCTGTGGAGCGCGGCGCGCATGCAGAAGTACTCGTTGGTCGCCAGTTCCGGATACTCTTCGGCCCGGAAGGCCTTGACTAGATGGGTGGAGCCACGGTGAGTCAGACGATCCACAGTCGCCGCACTGTCGCGCACCAGCACTTTGGGCTGAACACCCGATACGCCGGAGTACTGGCTGTAGGTGTGCAACAGGTCTTCGAACAGCCCCTGGGTGCCATCGTGTACAAGCAGATCCGCCAGTGAGGTTTCCGGTGGGCAATCCAGCGCCGAATCGCTGGCAATCGACAAGCGCCCCAGTTGATGCGGCCCCACGATCGACAACAGAGAGAAATCATCGAAACCGCGCACGGCCTTGCTGAACCGTCGAACCAGTTCGTCGCGCAGCGCCCCTTCGGGCAGATTCATCTCGAAGATCGGGTGAATGCCACGCTCCCATCCATAACTCTCCAGACGGATAGGCATCGTCAGTGACACGGCGTTTTCCTCACGGGCGTCGTCACGGTAAGTGAACACACTGTCCGCGCGAAGCGGCTCACGCCCAAGGGTGCCAACCGCGCTGTTGGCAACGCGAATGTGCAGTCGATCCGTCGACTCAGTCATGGAAATTCACCTTCTGCAGCGCATCGAGGGTCGGGCGTTTCGATTGCCGGGGAACGGCGGTCAGCTCATAGCCGAAGCCATTGAGGATGGCCTCGACCTTGCGCAGCCCGATCTCGGAGACGGTGTTGTTTTCAATGCCCGAGATCGTTGCGCGGCTCATGCCGTACTGTTTGGCCAGTGCCTCTTGGGACAGCTTGTGCGCTTTTCGCAGGGTTCTGATCAATTCACCGAGCTGTTCCATCGCAATCACCTGCATCGTATAGGATGCAATTTATAGACATTACTAAAAATGCATCATATTTGATGCGTTTTGAGAGTCTAACTGACTTGAAGCCGCTTGCACGTTCAGATCGCCGCCAACGCCCGCAACCGCACGGCATCCAGGATTTCAATCTCGCCATACGCCAGCCCGATAATCCCCTGCCCCTGCAAATCCTTAAGGATCTGGTTGGTGGTCTGGCGCGACAGCGAGAGCATCGAGGCCAGTTGTTCCTGGGGCAGTTGCAGGACGCGGCGGGGTTGGTCGAGTTGGCCGTAGCCGTCGGCGATCATCAGCAGGCGGTGGGCCACTCGGGTTGGTGCGGGCATCAGGCTCAGCTGTTCGAGATTGATGAAGGTCAGGCGCAGTTTCTGGCTCATCAGCAGCGCCAGTTGCCGCCAGTACACCGGCTGCTCGTCCAGCAGGGCCAGCAGCGCGGTCTGCGGGATGTGCAGCAGCGTGCACGGGCCCATGGCGAACGCGTCGTGGGTGCGGGGCTGGCCGTCGAACAGGCAGATCTCGCCGAACCAGTGCGGCGCTTCTACCAGGCTCAGCAGCGCCTCCTTGCCCTGCTCGTTGACCGAGCCGATACGCACAGCGCCTTCGAGCACCGCGTACAGCCCGCAGGGTGGATCGCCGCGCTGGAACAGCCGCTGGCCCGCGGTCAGCTGTCGCAAGCGTGCCGCCTTGAGCAGGCTATCCTGAAGGGACACAGGCAGATGGCTGAACCACTGACCGCGCATCAGGCGCGCACGCCACAGCTGCATATCCATGAAAACTCCTAGAGATTGTCGCCTGGCTGACAGAGCGTGAAACGGCCCCGAGGCATGATCAGTCACCCTACAGGAGGAATAACAATGAAAAAAAGCCTCGTTGACCATCTCGGTCAGTACGCCGCCTACCACCGTGACCCGCGCAACATTGCCAGCCACTTCATCGGCATTCCGCTGATTGTGGTGGCAGTGGCGGTGTTGTTGTCGCGTCCGCAATGGGGTGGCGGCTGGCTGTCTCCGGCGGTGCTGGTGTCGCTGGCTTCGGCGTGGTTCTACCTGCGCCTGGAATTGCGTCTTGGGGTGCTGATGACGGTGTTGCTGGGGCTTTGTGTCTGGGCGGGGCACGTGCTGGCGCAGCAGAGCACGCTGGTGTGGCTGAGCAGCGGCGTGGGGATGTTTGTGGTGGGGTGGGCGATTCAGTTTGTCGGGCATCACTACGAAGGGCGCAAGCCGGCGTTTGTCGATGATGTGACGGGGTTGATTGTCGGACCGTTGTTTGTGGTGGCCGAGGTGGCGTTCATGCTGGGGTTGCGGCAGGGGCTCAAAGAGCAGATCGAGGTGCGTGTGGGTGGGGTGCGGTTGAATCCGAATCGCGCTGCGGCATAAGACGCCATCGCGAGCAGGCTCGCTCCCACAGAGGGCAGACCAAGGCGTTCTGAAGAATTGA
>NZ_JBSVXG010000240.1:0-8307 GCF_054070595.1 Pseudomonas sp. SDO55104_S430
GGATCACACTGAACCTGTGGGAGCGAGCCTGCTCGCGATGAAGGCAACCCGATCCCGGATCAGCCCTCCGGACTCAATATCAACACCGCCAACGGCGGCAGATTCAGCACCAGCGACAACGCCTGCCCATGGCTCGGCGTTTCTTCGGCATCCGCCCCGCCACTGTTGCCATAGTCAGAACCGGCATAAATCGCCGAATCGCTATTGAGCAACTCCTTCCAACGCCCGGCAAACGGCACGCCGACGCGGTACGCCTCACGCGGCACCGGGGTGAAGTTGGCCACCACCAGCACCGGCTTGCCTTCGCGGCTCCAGCGCAGCCAGGCGTAGACGCTGTTGATCGCATCGTCGCCGATCAGCCACTGGAAGCCCTGCGGCACATCGTCCTGCTCATGCAGCGCCGGGATATCGCGGTACAGGCGGTTGAGGTCGCTGACCAGCTTCTGCACACCCTTGTGTTCCGAGTACTGCAACAGGTACCAGTCCAACTGCTGATCGTGATTCCACTCGCGCCACTGGCCGAACTCGCAGCCCATAAAGAGCAACTTCTTGCCCGGATGGGTCCACATGAAACTCAGGTACGCCCGCAGGTTGGCGAATTTCTGCCAGCGGTCGCCCGGCATCTTGTCGATCAGCGAATGCTTGCCGTGCACCACTTCATCGTGGGAGATCGGCAGGATGAAGCGCTCGGACCAGGCGTACACCAAGCCAAAACTCAGTTCGTTGTGATGGTGGGCGCGGTACACCGGATCCTGCTGGATGTAATGCAGCGAATCGTGCATCCAGCCCATGTTCCATTTGTAGGCAAAACCCAGTCCGCCCTGTTGCGTGCTCTGGCTGACACCCGGCCAGGCCGTGGATTCCTCGGCGATCACCAGGGCGCCCGGTGCTTCCAGGGCGACCACGTCGTTCAGATGCCGCAGGAAATCGATGGCTTCCAGGTTCTCCCGCCCGCCGTGACGATTCGGTACCCATTCGCCGGCCTTGCGCGAGTAGTCGCGGTAGAGCATCGACGCCACCGCATCGACCCGCAGGCCGTCGACGTGGAAATGCTTCAGCCAGTGCAGCGCCGACGCCAGCATGTAGCCGTGGACCTCGGTGCGCCCCAGGTTGTAGATCAGCGTGTCCCAGTCCTGGTGAAAACCTTCCTGGGGATTGCCGTACTCGTACAGTGCAGTGCCGTCAAAATTGGCCATGCCATGGGTGTCGGTAGGGAAATGCGCGGGTACCCAATCGAGAATCACGCCAATCTCGGCCTGGTGGCAGGCGTTGACGAAGGCCGCAAACTCATCGCCGCTGCCGTAACGGGCGCTGGTGGCGAACTGCGAAAGCAATTGGTAACCCCATGAACCACCGAACGGGTGCTCCATGATCGGCATCAGTTCGATGTGGGTGAACCCCAGTTCCTTGACGTACGGAATCAGCCGCTCGGCCAGTTCCGGCCAGGTGTACTGGCGGGAGACCTCACCCAGATCATCCAGCTCGCATTGCCAGGATCCGGCGTGCAATTCGTAAATCGACAGGGGCGCGTTATGACGTTGACGCTCGACCCGCGCCTGCATCCAGTCCTGATCCTGCCAGTCGATCTTCAGTGGCGAAGCTACTTTCGACGCAGTATCCGGCGGCATGCTGGTGGCCAGCGCCATCGGGTCGGCCTTCAGCGGCAGGATACCTTCTTTGCCGAGAATCTCGTACTTGTAGGCCTCCCCCGCTTGCAGACGCGGGATGAACAATTCCCAGACCCCGGTCGGGTAACGCACGCGCATCGGATGGCGGCGTCCGTCCCAGTTGTTGAAATCACCGACCACCGACACCCGCCTGGCGTTAGGCGCCCACACCGCAAAGCGCACGCCATCGACGCCATCGACGGTTTTCAGCTGCGCGCCCAGAGCACTGCTGAGGTCGCGGTGATTGCCCTCGGCAAACAGATACAAATCCATCTCGCCGAGCAACTCGCCAAAACTATAGGGATCTTCAGTGATCTGCTCGCCACCGGCCCAGCGTGCACGCAGCAGATAAGGCTGCGCATGATCGAAATGCCCGACGAACAAACCCGGGGTCTGGGCGGCTTCAAGATCGCCCAGCACTTCCCCGGAATCCCGGGCCAGCACCTGAACGCTCAAGGCGTCCGGCAGATAAGCACGAATATATTGCCCCCCGGAACCGTCGCCGTGGGGGCCAAGAATGGCGAACGGGTCGTGATGTTCGGCCCGCACCAGTGCATCGATATCTCGCGCCGCCGGCAGCAGCGCTTCATTGTGACGATGACCCTGTTCCTTGTTCGAGAAACTCATGACTACTCTCCACCAAGATCGGAAAAGGGTTTAAGCCCACTCAATAATCCATATAAACCGTGCAATGGCACGGGCAGCCAGGTCGGGCGATTCTCCGCCTCATAGGCCACTTCGTACGCCGCTTTCTCCAGACCGAACAACGCCAGTGCGGCGTCCTCGCCTTCCGGATCTTGCCACGCATGGCCAAGCGTAGCTGCCGCCAGCCGATAAGCGTCGATAAATGCCTGTTTTGCTTCCCTTAAATAGCGTTCTGCCACCCGTTGCCGTGCTGCCTGGGCTTCAGCGGTGTTGTCGACGTTGTGCACGTTGATGGTCATCGCCGCTGCGTAATCGAAAGAACGCAACACGCCGCTGACGTCCTTGTACGGGCTGTGCTTGCCCCGGCGCTCGTCGAGTGGCCGCGCGGGTTCGCCTTCGAAGTCGATCAGGTAGGCATCGCCCTTGATCACCAGCACCTGGCCCAGATGCAAATCGCCGTGCACGCGCATGCGCAAGCCACCCGCCGTCTGTTTGCCCAGCGCCTGGACGTGGCTGAGGATGGCTTTTTTGTTGTCCAGTAAACGGCTGACCAGGGTTTTGTCCGCCGGGTTCAGTTCGTTTTGATGCTGTTTGAGCAACGTCAATGCATGCTCGATTTGCGCCGCCACGTCCTTGCCCGAAGCCTGCGCATCCTTTTGCGAGGTGACCTGCGGATCGAAATCCGGTTGGTCGCTTGATGCCGCCAGCACCTGATGCATTTCACCCAGGCGCTGGCCCAGCATGCCGGCGAAATCTTTCAGTTCGCCGAGGGCGTTGTAATGCTGTTCCTGCTCGGACATGGCGTCTGCCAGTTCGTCGCGCAGCGCCCGTTCGAGGTTGTTCTGAGTCCACTCCCAGGCATCGCCCTGATTGCTCAAGTAGCCCTGGGCGATCATCAGCAGGTTGTCTTCGCCATTGCCGTCGCGACGCACCACCGAACCGAGCAACGGCGAAATGTTGCGATAGCCGGCGTTGGTCAGGTAGGCGCTCATTTCCAGCTCCGGGTGCACGCCGGACGCGACTTTGCGGATCAGCTTCAGCACCAGGCTGTTGCCGATAACCACCGAACTGTTGGATTGCTCGGCGGACAGGTAGCGCACTTCGGAATCAGCGTTAAGACCCAATTCCGCCAGTCCGGACCCCGGTTCGAAACGGATATCGCCGCCATCACACGCCAGAACCGTCTCGTTCTGCATGGCCTGCAATACCGAGCGGATGAAGTGTTCGAGGCTGAAGGCATCGGTGATCAGTCCCACCTGCGGCCCGCGACGGACCCGCGACAGGGCCAGCTGCTGCGGCAAGGCGGCGCCGAACTGATCTTCGGCAATGAAGCCGAACGGCAGTTGATAACGATGAGTCTGGCCGGCGCTGGTCACTTCGATTTCGCTGAGCAGCACTGGGTGCTGCGCATCGCCAAAGCGCACGCCATAAGCCAGGTTGACCTGCTCGACGGCCGCGTCCTTGCCGGCGAACCAGCGGCGGTTCTGCAGCCAGCTCGGCAGAATGCCCTGCTCCAACGTGGCGCGCGCAGGTGCTTCGAGCAATTCTTCCATGCGCTTTTTCAGCACCAGGGTGGTGAAATCCGGCAGGCTCTGCGCCGGTTCCACGTGCCAGCTCGGCATCTGGTTTTCCGCCGCCAGGCCGAACCAGTAGAAACCGTAAGGCGCCAGGGTCAGGAGGAAACTGAGCTGGCCGATGGGCGGGAACGCATTACCGCCGAGCATCTCCACCGGCACCATGCCGACATAGGCCGACAGGTCCAGCTCCACCGCCTGCGCGCTGCGCGAGACGTTGGCGACACACAGAATGATTTCGTGCTTGCCGTCCTCCCCCGTGAACTCCCGGGTATAGGCCAGCACCCGGCGGTTGGACGGCGAGAGCATTTTCAGGGTGCCGCGACCGAACGCCTTGGATTGCTTGCGCACCGCGAGCATGCGTCGGGTCCAGTTGAGCAGCGAGTGCGGGTCGCCAGCCTGGGTTTCGACGTTGACCGACAGGTAACCGTATTGCGGGTCCATGATCGGCGGCAGCACCAGACTGGCCGGATCGGCGCGGGAGAAGCCGCCGTTGCGGTCGATCGACCATTGCATGGGGGTGCGCACACCATCGCGGTCGCCCAGGTAGATGTTGTCGCCCATGCCGATTTCATCGCCGTAATACAAGGTCGGCGTGCCGGGCATCGACAGCAGCAGGCTGTTGAGCAACTCGACCCGACGGCGATCGCGCTCCATCAGCGGCGCCAGGCGCCGGCGAATGCCGAGGTTGATCCGCGCGCGACGATCGGCGGCGTAGTAGTTCCACAGGTAGTCGCGCTCGCGGTCGGTGACCATTTCCAGGGTCAGCTCATCGTGGTTGCGCAGGAAGATCGCCCACTGGCAATTGGCCGGGATTTCCGGGGTCTGGCGCAGGATGTCGGTGATCGGGAAGCGGTCCTCCTGGGCCAGCGCCATGTACATGCGCGGCATCAGCGGGAAGTGGAACGCCATGTGGCATTCGTCGCCATTGAGCCCGCTCTTGTCGGTGTCGCCGAAGTACAGCTGGGTGTCCTCCGGCCATTGATTGGCCTCGGCCAGCAGCATGCGATCCGGGTAGTTGGCATCGATTTCGGCGCGAATCTGTTTGAGGACGTCGTGGGTCTCCGGCAGGTTCTCGTTGTTGGTGCCGTCGCGCTCGATCAGGTAGGGAATCGCGTCCAGGCGCAGGCCGTCGATGCCCATGTCGAGCCAGTAGCGCATCACCGACAGCACGGCTTTCATGACCTGCGGATTGTCGAAATTCAGGTCCGGCTGGTGGGAATAGAAGCGGTGCCAGAAGTACTGGCCGGCCACCGGATCCCAGGTCCAGTTGGATTTCTCGGTATCGAGAAAGATGATCCGGGTGCCGTCGTACTTTTGATCGTCATCGGACCAGACATAGAAGTCCCGCGCCGCCGAGCCCTTCTTCGCCTTGCGCGCGCGCTGGAACCACGGGTGCTGATCGGAGGTGTGGTTGATGACCAGCTCGGTGATCACCCGCAAGCCGCGCTTGTGCGCCTCACTGATGAATCGCTTGGCGTCGGCCATGGTCCCGTAGTCGCTGTGGATGCCACGGTATTCGGCGATGTCGTAACCGTCGTCGCGTCGTGGCGAGGGGTAGAACGGCAGAAGCCAGATGGTGTTGACGCCCAGCTCGGCGATGTAGTCGAGCTTGGCGATCAGGCCGGGAAAGTCGCCGATACCGTCGTTATTGGAGTCGAAATAGGATTTGACGTGGACTTGATAGATCACCGCGTCCTTGTACCAGAGCGGGTCCTTGATGAATGTGGCTGCCTTGGGTTTCTTCGCCATTTGAAACTCCTGTGTACATGAACAGAGCCGGAAATTGTGAACACGGTCTCTGTGGCGAGGGGGCTTGCCCCCGTTCGGCTGCGAAGCAGTCGTAAATTCGGATACCTCGGTGCATCTGCCAGAAAAGCTGGGCCGCCGTGCGACCCAACGGGGCGGTGCGACGATTCGACAAGCCCCCTCGCCACACGGCCCGAGTCGCCTTAAGTAGTGGTAATCCGCCAAATCCCGAACGGCTGGTACGCCGGATCAATGCGCATGAATTGGTACTTGCCATGCCAGGTCCAGCGATGCCCGTTCATCAGGTCTTCGCCCTGGGTGCTGGCGTCGTCCGGCAAGCCCATTTCCCACAGCGGCAACTCGAAATTCGCCTCCTGCGGGTGATGCGGGTCGAGGCTGACCGCCACCAGAATGAAATTGCTGCCATCGGCGCTGCGCTTGCCGAAGTACAGAATATTGTCGTTCCAGGCGTTGTAGATTTTCAGGCCCAGATGGCTGTGCAGCGCCGGGTTCTGCCGACGGATCCGGTTGAGCTGGGCGATCTCGGCAATGATGTTCCCTGGCGCCGTAAAGTCCCGCGGACGGATCTCGTACTTCTCGGAGTCGAGGTACTCTTCCTTGCCCGGCACCGGCGCCGACTCGCAGAGCTCAAACCCCGAATACATGCCCCACAGGCCCGAGCCCATGGTCGCCAGCGCCGCACGGATCAGGAAACCCGGACGCCCGGAGTCATGCAGGAACCCCGGATTGATGTCCGGCGTGTTGACGAAGAAGTTAGGTCGGTAGCACTCACGCAACGGCGACTCGTTCAGCTCGGTGAAATAGGTCGCCAGTTCCTGCTTCGTGTTGCGCCAGGTGAAGTAGGTGTAGCTCTGGGAGTAACCGACCTTGCCCAGGCGCGCCATCATCGCCGGCGTGGTGAAGGCCTCAGCGAGGAAGATCACTTCGGGATACAGCGCCCGCACGTCGGCGATCAGCCATTGCCAGAATGGCAGCGGCTTGGTGTGCGGGTTGTCGACGCGAAACAGCTTCACGCCCTCCAGCACCCAACCGACAACGATGTCGCGCAGCTCGACCCACAGACTGGGGATGGCATCGACCGCATAAAAATCGACGTTGACGATGTCCTGGTATTTCTTCGGCGGGTTTTCCGCGTATTTGATCGTGCCGTCCGGCCGCCAGTTGAACCAGCCCGGATGCTGCTGCAGCCACGGGTGGTCCTGGGAACACTGAATAGCGAAATCCAGAGCGATCTCCAGGCCATGATCGCGGGCTGCCGCCACCAGCCGACGAAAATCATCGCGGCTGCCCAGTTGCGGGTGAATCGCCTCGTGCCCGCCTTCGGGACTGCCGATGGCATAAGGACTGCCCGGATCGTCGGGGCCGGCGGTCAGGGAATTGTTCGGGCCCTTACGGAAGCTGCGGCCGATCGGGTGGATCGGCGGGAAGTACAGGACGTCGAAGCCCATGTCCTGAATCATCGCCAGGCGCGAATGCACGTCGTTGAACGTGCCGTGTCGCGCCGGATCGTCGGTGATCGAACGGGGAAACAGTTCATACCAGCTGGCGAACTGCGCCAGTTCGCGTTCGACATCCACCGGGAATTCGGGACTGAGACTCAAAAAGGCGCGGTGATCGGCCTGCGCCATCAAATCGGCGCTACGTTGGTGCAGAAACAGCGCGACCTGCTCGGCTTCCAGCAAAATCGCCAGTTCATGGTGCAAGGCCGCCAGTTGCTCGCTCAGTTGCCCTTCCGTGCGCTCGGCGGCCTGCTGCACATGCAGACGACCTTCCTGCAACTCGAGGCTGACCGGCACGCCGGCATCGTGTTTTTTCTTCAGTTCGTAGCAAAAGCTGGCGAACTGGTCGATCCAGGCTTCGATGCAGAACACATGGCGGCCTTGCTCGCGCACGCGAAAGCGGCCCAGCCAGCCGTTGTTGCCCTGGTCGGCCATGACCTCGCTGTGCCAGACCTCCTCGTCGTCCGCCCGCCAGCGAATCCGCACCGCCATTGTGTCGTGGCCGTCGGCGAACACCTTGGCCGACACCACTACTTCCTCGCCCGCGACCGCCTTGACCGCGAACTGCCCCCCTTCAAGCGTAGGCATGACGCTCTCTATGGCGATACGTGGAAGCAAAAGGGCTTGCGACAGCGGGATATGCGGGTTGTAGCTCAGTTCCGTCGGTTTTTCAGCAGTCATCGAGCATCTCTCCTTCACGCCCCATGGACGCTCTTGTGTCTGATCGTCATTCACACCGGTCGTCCATCGCCGAATGAACTCACTTAGGTTCCGAGCGACAGCCCGCAGTAAAAGTTCAGCGCCAATTAGCCGGAATCAAATCCATCGAACCGTGGTCAATCCACTTAAGCACGACTCACGCCATGTGCCACTGGAGGTTTGAACAATGAATAATCCTTTCCCGGCAGAAACCCCGGACCCGAACATCGACAACCCGGTGATCCCGCCCACCGAGCCGCAGCCGGTACCGGAAGAGGACCCGCCAGGCACCACCCCGCCGCCCAAGCAAGATCCGCCGGAAACCATGCCGCCGGTGATTGTCGTTCAGAAATAACGACAAACTGATGATCACCGTTTCCCTCAACCTGATCATGGCTGCATTAATTCCAACCTGTAGGAGCGAGGCTTGCCCGCGAAGCTTTAGCGTTCTCA
>NZ_JBSVXG010000241.1:0-8161 GCF_054070595.1 Pseudomonas sp. SDO55104_S430
GCCGTCTTCGCGGGCAAGCCTCGCTCCTACAGACAACGGGGGACCTGTAGGAGCGAGGCTTGCCCGCGAAGCTCTTCAGGTCCGTTGCGCGTGATAAAGGCTCACATGCCGAAATTCTTCCGGCTCACACAGATCCGGCAGGGTCATGGCCTCGAGCATTTCGATGCGTCGATACAACGGATGACGAAAATCCCGCACCCGCGAATCCGCCACCAGCGCTTGCCGGCCACGGCTGAGGAATTCATCGAGCAGCGGCAGGTTCGCCCGGTCGTACAGCACATCCGCCACCAGAATCAGATCGAAGCGATCGGCCTCGGCGAAGAAATCCGTCGAGTAATTGAGCTGTACATCATTGAGTTCGGCGTTCGCCCGACAGGCCGCAATCGCCAGCGGATCCAGATCACAGGCCACCACTTCCAGCGCCCCGGCCTTTACCGCGGCAATTCCCGCCACGCCTGAGCCGGCGCCGAAATCCAGCACCCGCTTGCCTTTGACCCATTCCGGGAATTGGGCGAGGTAACGGGCCACGGCCAGGCCGCTGGCCCAGCAGAAACTCCAGTAGGGAGGTTCATGCAGGATGCGCCGGGTTTCCTCGGGGCTGAACGCGCGGTCCATGTTGTCGCCGTCGATCAGCCACAGCTTCAGCTCGGTGTCCGGCAGGTCGCAGGCGACCAGGCGCGCATCGCCCAGTAGTTCACTCAACGCCTGTTGCAGGTCGAGCGGTGCACTCATGGGGCTTTGACGAATTGCAGTTGGCCCAGCATCTGTGTCGTGGGCTGCGTAATCAACTGCGACGGCAGATGCAGGATCAATTGGCCGGACTGGCTGGCACGACCGCGCAATTCAACCCGCGCGCCCATTGGAAAGGCTTCCGGGTTGAAACGCAGGTGAAACGGCAATACTTGATTGGTGCCGATCAGGCTCGAACTGGCGAGCAACTGTTGCGGGCGATCCTTTTCGTCGATCACCAGCAGCGCCAGTTCGACTTCGGCACCGGCCGGCACGCCTTGCAGGGTGCCGCTCAACTCACGTTGATACGCGGGCAGCGGGCCGAGCTCGGCAGCTTCCTTGGCTTTTTTCTGCGCCTGTTGCGGTGCAGGGCCTGGCGTCGGCGGCTGAGGCTTGGGTGCATCGCTTCCGCAGGCCACCAGAAGGCTGAAAAGGCTGAGCAATACGAGCGGGCGTAACGACATGGGCAGCTCCGGAAACGTGAAATCCATGGATCGACAGATCATGCCGTCTGTATACCGCAAAGCCTATGGCTTGTCTTGCCACCGGGATGCGCTACCATGGCCCTCCCTTTTTTTGTTGCCTGCCACCATGCACTGTCCCTTCTGCGGTGCCAACGACACCAAGGTCATCGACTCGCGTCTGGTCGCCGAGGGCGAACAGGTGCGCCGCCGGCGTGAATGCCTGGCCTGCGGCGAGCGTTTCACGACGTTCGAAACCGCTGAACTGGTGTTGCCGCGCCTGATCAAAACCGACGGCAGTCGCCAGCCGTTCGACGAAGAAAAACTCCGCGCCGGCATGCAGCGTGCGCTGGAAAAGCGCCCGGTGAGTGTCGAACGCCTCGAATCGTCGCTGGTGCACATCAAACACAAACTGCGCGCCACCGGCGAGCGCGAGGTCAAGTCCCTCGTGGTCGGTGAGCTGGTGATGACCGAGCTGAAAAAGCTCGATGAAGTCGCCTACATCCGTTTCGCTTCGGTCTATCGCCGCTTCCAGGACCTCAACGAGTTCCGCGAAGAGATCGATCGCCTGGCCCGGGAGCCGGAGAAAGAATGACCACGCCTGCCGAGCAAGCCATCCTCGACGCCCATTACATGGTCCGCGCGCTGGAGCTGGCGCGCCGCGGCCATTACACGACTCATCCCAACCCGCGGGTCGGTTGCGTGATCGTCCGTGACGGGCAGGTTGTCGGCGAAGGCTGGCACGTGCGCGCCGGCGAGCCCCATGCCGAAGTCCACGCCCTGCGCGCCGCCGGTGAACTGGCCCGCGGCGCCACCGCCTACGTGACCCTCGAACCTTGCAGCCATCATGGCCGCACGCCGCCTTGCGCCGACGCTCTGGTAAACGCTGGCTTGGCGCGGGTCGTGGCGGCGATGCAGGACCCGAATCCGGAAGTTGCCGGTCGCGGCCTGCAACGCCTGGCGCAGGCCGGCATCGCTACCGACAGCGGCGTGCTGGAAGGCGAGGCGCGCAAGCTCAATGAAGGCTTCCTCAAACGCATGGAGCACGGCTTGCCCTTCGTGCGGGTCAAGCTGGCCATGAGTCTGGACGGCCGCACGGCGATGGAAAGCGGCGAAAGCCAATGGATCACCGGCCCGGCCGCGCGTTCGGCGGTTCAGCGTCTGCGCGCCCAGGCAAGTGCCGTGCTGACCGGCGCCGATACCGTGTTGACGGACAACGCCCGCCTGACCGTGCGCGCCGATGAGCTGGGGCTGGATGCTGAGCAAACCGCGCTGGCCATGAGCCGGCCGCCGCTGCGTGTATTGGTCGACGGTCGCCTGCGGGTGCCGCCGGATGCGCCGTTCTTCAAGGCAGGCCCGGCGCTGATCGCGACTTCCGTGGCGGTCGAGGAACAACACGCCAACGGTCCGGAATGCCTGATCGTGCCTGGCTTCGATGGCCAGGTCGATTTGCGTCAGTTGCTGGTCGAGTTGGCCAACCGTGGCATCAACGAAGTGCTGGTCGAAGCCGGTCCACGGCTGGCGGGCGCTTTCGCTCAGCTCGGTCTGGTGGATGAGTTCCAGATTTTCATCGCCGGCAAGTTCATGGGCTCCACGGCCCGGCCGCTGCTGGACTGGCCGCTCGCGCAAATGAAGGATGCGCCGGAACTTAAAATCACTGAAATTCGCGCGGTGGGCGATGACTGGCGAGTCACTGCCATTCCTTTGCCAGCGGCGAGCGTATAATTCCCGGCCATCGTTACAGCGCTGGCTCTGTTCTCGAGGAGAACCCCATGTTCACCGGCATCATCGAATCCATCGGCAGTATTCGTGCATTGACCCCAAAAGGCGGAGATGTGCGGGTCCATGTAGCAACCGGCAAGCTCGATTTGAGCGACGTCAAACTGGGCGACAGCATTGCGGTCAACGGCGTGTGCCTGACCGCCGTTGAGCTGCCGGGCAACGGCTTCGCGGCGGACGTCAGCCGTGAAACCCTCGACTGCACTGCCATGAACGACCTGAAAAGCGGCAGCCCGGTCAACCTGGAAAAAGCCCTGACACCGACCACCCGCTTGGGCGGGCATCTGGTCAGCGGCCACGTCGATGGCGTGGGTGAAGTGGTTGCCCGCACCGAGAACGCCCGGGCCGTTGAGTTCCGCATCCGCGCACCGAAAGAGCTGGCCAAGTACATCGCCCATAAAGGCTCGATCACCGTCGACGGCACCAGCCTGACCGTAAACGCGGTCGATGGCGCCGAGTTCCTGCTGACCATCATTCCCCACACCCTGACCGAAACCATCATGGCGTCGTACCAGCCAGGCCGTCGGGTGAATCTGGAAGTCGATTTGCTCGCCCGTTACCTGGAACGCCTGCTGCTGGGCGACAAGGCGGCGGAACCTGCAGCCGGCAGCACCATTACCGAAAGCTTCCTGGCCCAAAACGGCTACCTCAAATCCTGAATTTTGAAAGAAGGGGGTGCCTTGTGGCGCTCAATAGCATCGAAGAACTGGTTGAAGACATCCGCCAAGGCAAGATGGTCATCCTCATGGATGACGAAGATCGCGAGAACGAAGGCGACCTGATCATGGCCGCCGAGTGCTGCAAGCCCGAGCACATCAATTTCATGGCCAAGCACGCCCGTGGCCTGATCTGCATGCCGATGACCCGCGAGCGTTGCGAGCTGCTCAAGCTGCCGTTGATGGCGCCGCGCAACGGTTCCGGTTTCGGCACCAAGTTCACCGTATCGATCGAAGCGGCCACCGGCGTGACCACCGGCATTTCCGCCGCCGACCGCGCGCGCACCGTGCAGGCGGCTGCCGCCAAGGACGCCAAGGCTGAAGACATCGTCAGCCCTGGACACATCTTCCCGCTGATGGCCCAGGCCGGCGGCACTCTGGCTCGCGCCGGCCACACCGAGGCTGCCTGCGACCTGGCGCGTATGGCCGGTTTCGAGCCGAGCGGCGTGATCTGCGAAGTGATGAACGACGACGGCACCATGTCCCGCCGCGCCGAACTGGAAACCTTCGCCGCCGAACACAACATCAAGATCGGCACCATCGCCGACCTGATCCACTATCGGATGATTCACGAACGTACCGTTCAGCGGATTGCCGAGCAGCCTCTGGACAGCGAACTGGGCCAATTCAACCTGGTGACCTATCGTGATTCGGTGGAAGGCGACGTGCACATGGCCCTGACCCTGGGCAATGTCTGCGCCGAGGAACCGACCCTGGTTCGCGTGCATAACATGGACCCGCTGCGCGACCTTTTGATGGTCAAGCAACCGGGCCGCTGGAGCCTGCGCGCCGCGATGTCCGCGGTGGCCGAGGCCGGCAGCGGGGTGGTGTTGTTGCTCGGTCACCCGCTCGATGGCGACGTGTTGCTGGCGCACATCCGTGAAACCGCCGATCAACTGGCGGTGAAAAAACCGACTACCTACAGCACTGTCGGTGCCGGTTCGCAGATCCTGCGTGACCTTGGCGTGCGCAAAATGCGCCTGATGTCGGCGCCAATGAAATTTAATGCGATATCCGGTTTCGATCTGGAAGTTGTAGAATACGTGCCCTCCGAATAATGACCGGGTGTTTCCGGCCAGCAATTCGCGGTTCAAATATCACTGAGGGGCGCGTAGAAGACGCGTCCCGGCTCTTTAAGAGATCTATCGAATGACCCTGAAGACCATCGAAGGTACGTTCATCGCCCCTAAAGGCCGCTACGCTCTGGTAGTAGGCCGTTTCAACAGCTTCGTCGTTGAAAGCCTGGTCAGCGGTGCAGTCGATGCCCTGGTTCGCCATGGCGTGAGCGAAAGCGACATCACCATCATCCGTGCCCCTGGCGCCTTCGAAATCCCGCTGGTTGCACAAAAAGTCGCTCAAAAGGGCGAGTTCTCGGCAATCATCGCCCTGGGCGCGGTCATTCGTGGCGGTACTCCGCACTTCGAATACGTGGCAGGCGAATGCACCAAGGGCCTGGCCCAGGTGTCCATGGAGTTCGGCGTTCCGGTCGCTTTCGGCGTGCTGACCGTTGATTCCATCGAGCAAGCGATCGAACGTTCCGGCACCAAAGCCGGTAACAAAGGTGCTGAAGCTGCCCTGTCCGCTCTGGAAATGGTCAGCCTGCTGGCGCAGTTGGAGGCCAAGTGATTAGCGACGAAAGCGATCGTTTCAACCCGCGCGATCCAAAGCCTGCGGATGCCGGCAAGCCATCGAAAAGCGTCAAGCGTCGCGAAGCTCGTCAGCTCGCGACCCAGGCGCTGTATCAATGGCACATGGCCAAGCAGTCGCTGAACGAGATCGAAGCGCAGTTCCGGGTCGATAACGATTTCACCGATGTCGATGGCGCCTATTTCCGCGAAATCCTGCACGGGGTTCCGCAGTTCAAGACCGAAATCGACACCGCGCTCAAGCCTTGCCTGGACCTGACCATCGAAGAGCTGGACCCGGTTGAACTGGCGGTTCTGCGCCTGTCCACCTGGGAGCTGCTCAAGCGCGTCGACGTGCCGTACCGCGTTGTGATCAACGAAGGTATCGAACTGGCCAAGGTCTTCGGTTCCACCGACGGCCACAAGTTCGTCAACGGTGTACTCGACAAGCTGGCACCGCGTCTGCGTGAAGCTGAAGTGAAGGCGTTCAAGCGCTGATTGGCGCTTGAAGTGCCGACACCAGTCCATGGGTGAGTTTGAGCTGATCCGCAATTTCTTCGCCGCCGCGCCTTGTGCGCAAGGCGGCGAAGGCGTTGCTCTCGGAATCGGCGATGACTGCGCCTTGCTGGCTGTTCCCCCTGGGGAGCAGTTGGCGATTTCCACCGACACCCTCGTGGCCGGTGTGCATTTCGCAGATCCCTGCGACCCGTTTCTGCTCGGTCAGCGCTCGCTGGCTGTAGCGGTCAGCGACCTGGCCGCCATGGGCGCCACTCCCGTTGCCTTTACCCTTGCCCTGACCTTGCCGGCGGTGACCTCCGACTGGCTGCAAGCATATGCCCGCGGTTTGAACCAGATGGCGCAAAACTGTGGCGTGGCCCTGGTGGGCGGCGATACCACCCGTGGGCCGTTGAGCCTGACCATGACCGTGTTCGGTCGCGTGCCGGCCGGCCTGGCCCTGACCCGCAGCGGCGCGCAACCCGGGGACCTGCTGTGTGTGGGCGGTGACTTGGGCAATGCGGCCGGGGCTTTGCCGCTGGTGCTTGGCCAGCGCGCTGCCGAGGCGGCCATCGCCGAGGCGCTGCTGGCGCATTACTGGTCGCCGCAACCGCAGCTGGCGTTGGGTCAGGCGCTGCGTGGCAAGGCGACCTCGGCGATGGACATCTCCGATGGCCTGCTCGCCGATTGCGAGCACATTGCCCTGGCGTCGAACGTCGGCCTGCAAGTCGAGCTTGAGCGCCTTCCGATGTCGGCGGCGCTACGGGCTTTTCTCGGTGAAACGGGCGCACAGAACGCCGCTCTCAGTGGTGGCGACGATTACGTACTGGCCTTCACCCTACCGTCCGTCGAGTTGCCTGCGATGCTGGCCGATGGATGGCCAGTCCATGTGGTCGGACGTGTAGTGAGCGGGCAGGGCGTGACCCTGCTGGATGCGGACGGACAAGACATCACCCCGCAAATCCGGGGCTATCAACATTTTCGGGAGACACCGTGACAGACCATCCCAAGCAGGTCCCGGCGGAGTTCGTACCGCCGTCGGTCTGGCGCAATCCATGGCATTTCCTGGCGTTCGGCTTCGGCTCGGGCACCTTGCCAAAGGCACCGGGCACCTGGGGGTCGTTAGTTGCGCTACCCTTTATCCCGTTATGGCAAATGTTGCCCGACTGGGGCTACTGGCTGATGTTGGGCATCACCATGCTGTTCGGCTTCTGGCTGTGCGGCAAGGTGGCCGACGATTTGCGTGTGCACGACCACGAAGGCATCGTCTGGGACGAAATGGTCGGGATGTGGATCACCCTGTGGCTGGTGCCGGAAGGTTGGCAGTGGCTGTTGGCAGGTTTCCTGGTGTTCCGCTTCTTCGATATTCTCAAACCCTGGCCGATACGCTGGGTCGACCGGCATGTGCACGGCGGCGTCGGGATCATGCTCGATGACGTATTGGCCGGTGTATTTGCCTGGTTGGCCATGCAAGGGTTGGTGTGGATGTTCGCCTGACCAGAGAGGTTAAAAGGCGATTACTGGGAGAACTAGGGATGGCTCTACGCGGGTTGATGGTGCTGGTGCTGGCCTTGTTTTGCTCATTCGCCCAGGCGGAGGAGGCCGCGACCACGCCGTCCGTGATTCACCTGGCCAGCGAGGATTGGGAAGACTACACCGCCGCCAATGGCCAGGGTCTGGCCTGGGACGTGTTGCGCAAAGTCTTCGAGCCTGCGGGCGTCAAACTGGATATCCGTACTGAACCTTATCTGCGCTCCATCGGCCTGGCCGAGCGTGGCGAAGTGGACGCCTGTGTCGGCTCCTATCGCGACGAGTCTGAAGCGCTGCTCTACCCGCACTGGAATTTCGATACCGATCATATCTACGCCCTGGGCCTGGCCAGCACTCCGGTGCCGACCCTGGAAACCCTGGGTGATTACCGATTGGCCTGGGTCCGTGGCTACGATTATCAGGACTACCTGCCCAACATCCGCCACTACGATGAAGTGATCCGCCGCACCGGCATCGTTTCGATGCTCACCTACAAGCGCGTTGACTACTACATCGATGCGCTGACCGAAGTCGATTATGTCCTCACCCGAGCCAAGGATCCCTCCCAGTTCCGTCGCACTCACATTGCGGAATTGCCGCTTTACCTGTGTTTCGCCAAGACGCCCCAGGCCCGCGCGCTGATGGCCCTGTTCGATGAGCGTATGGAGAAGCTGGTGAAAAGCGGCGAGTTGAAGCCGGTTTTCGAGCACTGGAAGCAGCCTTATCCGTTCCCTGCGAATTGACGTTGTTCCACGGTTGGCGATGACCCCCTGTGGGAGCGGGCTTGCTCGCGAAAGCGTCATATCAGCCGACATCCTCGCTCGAT
>NZ_JBSVXG010000242.1:0-8139 GCF_054070595.1 Pseudomonas sp. SDO55104_S430
ACTCAGGTTTTACGACTGCTGCGCAGCCGGACGCAGGCTTCGCCAGCTGCTACAAGGGCTAGGCGTCGGATGTCTGGTTGAAGTATTTGCTGCGGTCCGGGGTGAAGGTCACGACCATTTTCGTGCGGGAACAGGTCAGGGCCCGTTCCTCGCTCAGATCCACGTCCAGGTCTTCACCGCGCAGGCCCTGCCATTGGGCGAGGTATTTGAGGGAGCCGTACTTTTCGAGTTTCTTCAGGCTGCGGCTGACACCACCTTTCCAGCCCAGCACCGGCAGTTCGCCGTCGAGGCATTGGCGGGCAAGATCGGGGAAACGTGCGGCGCGCTGGCGACCGATCTCCCAGCATTTGATCAGGCCTTTGTCGTGCTCCTCCCACAATTGATCGCGGCCGAGGCCGGTGCGAAGGGGAAGGTCGATGCTGCGGTGGATGCGCTGGGTCATTTCTGTTCCTTGAATTCGGGTTTTGTTGGACAGCTCCGCTGTGCCCCATCAGATGGCGATGTTAGATGGGTATGTAATTGGTTGCAATGTGGTATATCGGTGCGTAGAAATAATTTATTTATAGTAGAAGTCTGTAGGATTAATCTCACTCAAGGATTGTGAGTGGTGTAGTTTAGGTAAGGGTGCAAGTTAGTTAGATGTAAAAAGATAATAAGTTTGGCGTTGGCGGGTTTGCGCTTTGATGACGATCAGGCTCTTTAAGAGTTTTTTGGTAGGATGAAGTTTTTAAAATCGCTCAATGTGAGCAGGGGTTTCTAGTTGGATGGATGTCGTCGATTCTACATGAGTTGATTTTCTTCATCTTTGTTCAGAGAGAGTTTATAGGTGTTCATTTCAGGGGCTGGGTGGAAAGTGGCAAGTTCGAATCGAAGCTTCTGTACAAGCTTGATACTATTAGTGTTTCTTGGTGAAATGTTGGCAAAAAATTGAAAAAAACCGCTTGCGAAGCATTTTTGTATTGTAAGGTTAATTAGGTGCGATGCAATTCCACGGCGTCGATATCTTTTACCTGTTATGGATTCAATTTCGTAAGCTTTAAATGATGCTCGATAGCGAGCGACAACTAAGGCTGCTATTTCATGCTCATCCTGAGCTAACCAGAAATGGGTGGGTGCAAAGTCATTTCTATGAAATAGATTGAAAATGACGGTTTGTTTGATGACTTCGAGTGGAGGTTGGTTTGAAAATTCTTCAGCGTAGAATTGGGTAAGTTTTTCAATGTCGGTCTGCTTGGCTTGTCTGATGATTAAGTTTTCCATAGGTTCTCCAAGGTGCTCTCTAAGTTAGAGTAGTATTTAAGCTGGCGAAGTAATTTGAAGGTTTGCTCATGAGCATATTCAATGATTTGGCTATTTAGAGTTATGTTGTTCAATAGAAATATCAGGCTTCTAAGTTGGTTGGTTTTTATGTAAATAGGGACTTTATTGTTGCTGAGGTGTTTAGCACTTGCTCCGTACCCGTTGACGAAGCTGTTCCAAGCAGCATGTTTATAATTTTCACTGTGGTCCACTCCTGTTAACCACCAGATAAAAGTGGAGACGTCAAATGTAGGGTCAAAGATTCTTGCGTGTTCGAAATCTAATAGGGTGCAAGTATTATTTTGGTAAAGGGCGTTTCCTGGCCAAGCGTCTCCATGGCAAACACAGTATTTAGTTCTAGTGGCGGGGTATTGCTTTGAAGCAGAAATGTCATTTACTAAAATTGTTATGATTTTCTTTAGTTTTCGTGTTGTTTGTGAGTTTTTGCTTTTGTCAAATGCTGAAATCAGATGATGTGCATTGTTTGGATTGAATGCTGGGTTGTTGAACGTAGGGCGAGGGCAGTTGTGTAATTTTTGTAGTGCATTACCAAACAGCGCCTCATGGTGATATGTACTGCTTTCTGAGTATTGATTGCCATCGCTTTCATATGTGAGGATTCCATAATATTCAGCGCCTTCAAACGTATAGAGTTGTTCGATATTGCATGTTGAAGAAATCACTTGTGTGCAGTCAATTTTTTGTGAAAAAAGGTATTGCGTGATTTTGCGTTCATAAACTATGTTGTTTATCGGAGTATGGCTTTTTCTGAAGATTTTTAGAATGTACGTTTTGTTGTCAGTGGTGACGCGAAATAATTTGTTAACGCCGTTGTAGATCATCCCAATGTTGTTTGCTGCAAGCTTGTGAGCAGAAAGTATTTGTAGTGTTAAATTATTGAGACTGCTCATAAATATGCCTTTAGAAAGCGCTCAATGGAAAGCAGGTTTGAAAGATAATCTAATATATGGCTGGGGGTGTTGGTGTTAAGTCTCTCCAAGTCAAGCATCAATGTTTTTTGATCTATCAGGCCTATTTCTATGATCCTGAATTTGGTGTGTAAGGCTATAAGGGTTTCTTTTTGTCTAAGTAGTGCCAGTTTGTCGGCGTGCATAAAATTTTCTTTTGGGTAATTTTTGAAAGTGTCCTTGGTCATTGTTTTTGAAATAAAGTTTGATAGAAGAGATTTGTTTACTCTCATGCTAGTAGGAAGGTTTCTGCAAAACTCTATAATTTTCCTGTCGCGGAAAGGGTAAAGTGGTATCAGGTTTAATCCAAGCAATAGAGGAGCTCTTCTGACCATTGCCAACATTAAACAAGTTTCTGCGGATGTTCTGGGAGCACAGGGGAGCAACGAGGAGCTTAGAATATCCTGCGCTTTTGGGGAAAGGCGATTCATTAGAATTTTGTTGTATGAATGCCATTCGTGATCATTCATGCTGCGCATACGGTCTGTTGTAAAATCTTCGTCTAAGAACTGAGGGAAAAGCTCGTCGCCACCACAACCATTAATTACTAAGTGGTGCCCATCTTTTGCTGCTTGGGCCCAAATAGAATCAAACGCTTCCCCATATGCTTCCGAATTTAAATAGTATTTATCTTCTGCGGATGACGAGAGAGAAGGTAAGTGATCCATGATTTTTATAATGTGGTCGCGGGCGCCTATATGCCTGATTACTTCTTCTCTTCGGATGCATTGGCTTTCGATCAATGATGGATCGCTGATTACTATCCCATAGGTATTAATCGTTGATGATGGGAAGGTATGTGCGGTTGCGATGGCAACTGTCGATGAGTCAAGACCTCCGCTTAGTTCGATGGCCATTTTGTGCGGATTTAACAGTTGTGACCGCATTTTATTTTTGATTAAGTTGGTGAATTCGTAAATTGCATCGTCAGGGTCAATACTATTAATTGTCCGGAGTTCTGTTGATTCCAATGGAAATTTATAATCACATGATGAATCTGAAAATGTACAAGAAGCACCTGCCGTAAGCATGTAAATGCCTTGGAAGGCTGTCCTGTTGGTGTAGATGGGTTCAAACGTAGACTTTACGACGTATTCAATATCAATTGTTACTGATTGTCGTGTGGATGCGATTTTTTTGAAATCCCAACTAAAGTAAATTTTTTCGTTATTGGTGCAAAAATATATCGGAACGCTGCCCTCATTTCCCGAGATGATACGTACAACGTTTCCATGCTCGCCTGTTACCATTTCTACAAGAATTGACTCTGACTCTATTGAAGAAAAGTCTTTGTAAATACTTGTGAGTTTGGAAGGGGTCAATGGAATTATTTTAGGTTCTTTGTTGGCCAGGTGAGAGAGAACTCGAATGATGCATATCCATCTTTGCTTGTCATGAAAGATAGTTGAACTGATGTAGGGATTATTTAGTATGGATAGCTGGCTGCCATCAGGCCAAGTGTATTTGTTGTCAATGAAGGACGGCAGGCCAACACAACTTTTTCGGTCAATTTTGCAGGTTATCATTTTAGTACCCGATATAGAGTGGCGGCCCACCGTATTAACGGTTTCTGGGGTTCGCTAAATTTTAGTAGCGGAGCCTGTTGCTATCACCTGCGACCAAAAATTTTGGCGACCTTTTGGGTGTCGTAGGGGGCTTGAGTACGGATATCTCCATGACTGAAACGTTGGTGTCTTGTTTGGTCTTAACGGTATTTTGTTTTTTCATCGTATTATTATCCACGTTGGCGGGCCATTCCCGCTTTGATATAAATACATTGTTATCGAATGAAAGAAAGTCTGATTATGTCTTGGTCTTATGCTTTCTTAGTCTGGATGTGCTAGTTTTGTGTTGTGTTTTATGAGTCTAACGCCGGTTTCAAGCATTTTAGAAGTGCTATGAATTTTTCTGATGGCGGATCTAAGCTGATCAGGTAAGAAGTTATTTTGTGTTCGTTTGGTATTAGTAATCGAATGGCGATTTCCGGGTGGTAGCATGTAGGAATCTGAGCGTATGTTGCCAAACCAATTCGGCTATTGGTCGATAGCAAAAGAATCATCATTTCTATATTTGATGCTTGAAGGCCATATAGCGTGGTTTGCTCGTTTTCCGTTGCATTTAAATGTTTGTTTATCAAGTGATAGGATAAAGGTTTTAAAGTGGCAAGAGGGTAAGTGGTTAGATCTCTTATATTTATATTGTTGGATGTTGATAGTGGGTGTTCTTTCGGGGTGATGATCGCTAGTTCGTCACTCCAAAGTGGTATAGACGTGAATCCCTCGCGCGTTACTTTTCTTGGTGAAATAACTGCGTCAACTCTTCCGTCTTGAAGCGCGTTTGTTAGCTGGTCTTCAGGGATTTCGGATATATTCAATTGAATTGTTGAGTTGGTTTTCCGGTATTGTGCAAATCTTTTCGTGGCGTACGATGGTACAAAGTTTTCGATCAGTGCTACCCGTACAGTATGGTGGTGTTTGTTGTTTTGGTTTTTTATTCGTAAGCGGGCTTTGTCGACGGCTAAGAGTATTTGTCTTGCTTCCTGCAGGAAAGCCGTACCGGCCTCAGTGAGCTTGGTCGATCTAGTAGTTCGTTCAAATAATTGAACTCCTAGATCGTTTTCCAGATCTTTAATTGATCTAGATAGCGGTGATTGTTCGATGTGCAAGCGAACAGCCGCTTTGCTGAAATTTAGTTCTTCTGCGACTCCGATGAAATGCCTAAGATGTCGTAATTCCAATTCAAATGCTCCTTGCATGTTGGTGTGCGTACTAGGTGCGCACTCCTGGAATTCACCGTGTGGGATCAGATCAGTTGGCCTATAGTTTTACGGGTTGGGTGGGCGTTTTATACTGGTCGTGCAGGTTGAATATGGATTGTAGAATCGAATTTTGGTATGCCCTCAAGCATGATTCTGAATTTTCTTACATCATAGAACGACTATTCCTACGTAATAATCGTTTTGATATTCGCGCGGGGGTAGAGCAATTTAACTCGTGAGAATTAACTTTTTTGTTTTTCAATGATGAGCGGTGTCTTATCAAGGCTCCCAGAAACTCTTCTCCCCACTCAACCGACGGTCCAGGAAACACGCCGCACTGATCAGCGCCAGGTGTGTCAACGCTTGTGGCGTGTTGCCCAGGTGCCGGGCGTGGCTGTCGAACTCTTCGGCGTACAGCCCCAGCGGGCTGGCATACCTGAGCAACTGTTCGAACTCCAGGTGCGCCTTTTCCACCTGACCTGCGCGGGCCAGGCACTCGACGTACCAGAATGAACACGCGGCGAACGCGCCTTCGGTGCCTTGCAGGCCGTCGATCACGCCCGGGTCGTTGTGATAGCGATAGACCATGCCGTCGCGCACCAGGTATTTCTCGATGGCTTGCAGTGTCGAGAGCCAGCGCGGATCCTTGGCGGCGACGAAGCGCATCAACGGCATCAGGAGCATCGAGCCGTCGAGGGCTGTGCCGCCGATGTGCTGGACGAAATGCCCCCGGTCCTCGTCCCAGAAGTTCTCCCAGATGTCGGCGTAGATCGCCTGGCGTGTTTCGTCCCAGCGGGCGAAGGGCGCGGGCAGAGAACGTTTGGACGCCAGGCGGATCGCCCGGTCGACCGCCACCCAGCACATCAGGCGCGAATGCAGAAAGTGATGCTGCTCGCCACGCATCTCCCAGATGCCGACGTCCTCCTGCTGCCAGGTTTCACAGACCTGATCGATCACCTCCGTCACGTGCCTCCAGCCCTCGTGGGAAACGGCATCGCCGTACTTGTTGATCAGATACACCGCATCCATCAGTTCGCCAAAGATGTCGAGTTGTACCTGCTTGTAAGCCAGGTTGCCGATGCGCACCGGTTTGGCGCCTCCATGTCCGGACAGATGCGTGAGTTCGACTTCCGGCAGCTCCTGGCAACCGTCGATGCCATACAGGACATTGAGTTTGGTCGAGTTGCCGTGACAATCGCTGACCCTGCCACGCAGCCAGCGCGTATAGGCGTTGGCCTCATCCACATAACCCAGGCGCATGAAGGCATAGACGGTGAACGAAGCGTCGCGGATCCAGGTGTATCGGTAATCCCAGTTGCGTTCGCCGCCAACGGTTTCCGGCAAACCGAACGTCGCCGCCGCGAGGATCGCGCCGTGTTTGCGCGAGGTCAAAAGCTTCAGGGCCAAGGCCGAACGGTTGACCATTTCCCGCCAGCGTCCGCGGTAATTGGATTTGGCCGACCAGTCGCGCCAGTACTTGAGCGTGCGTTCCATGCACATCGAAGCGCCACCTTCCTTGAAACGCGGGTCGTCGACGGCACCGAGCAGGCATTCGACGCGTTCGTCCTGCTTGAGTGAAAACTCGGCCACGACACCGGAGCCCTCGATACGCAGCGGTTGATCGACGCGCAGTCGCAAGGTCGGCTGGCCGGCGGCTTCGAACAACGCGTCCTTGCCATCCATGCGCGCGCGGGTTTTGGCGCGGGCGTAGTCATGGCGCACGGCGCAGTGCAGACGAAAGTTTGCCTGCCCGCTGACTACGCGCACGCAACGCATCAACACCGGCAAACTGTCCTCTGTATCGCCGATGGGCAGCAGGTCGGTGATTTCCACCACGGCGCGATCACTCAGCCAGCGGGTTTGCAGGACGTTGGTGTCGGGCAGGTAGATCTGTTCGCGACGGGCATCGGGCAAATCCGGCGCCAGCTGGAAGATGCCGGCATCCGGGGTATCCAGCAGTGAACAGAAAATGGTCGGGCTGTCGAACTCCGGCCAGCAGAAGAAATCCACGCTGCCCTTGTCGTTGATCAAAGCGGCGCTGCGCATGTCGCCGATGATGCCGTGGGCGTCGATGGGGCATTGTCGTTCGGGATGTTCAGCCATTGCCATGGAACTCCGGATAGAGGCTCATGCCGCCGTCGATGAACAGAGTGCTGCCGACGATGTAGTCGGAGGCGTCGCTGGCCAGAAACACCGCCGCGTTGGCCACGTCTTCGACATCGCCGATGCGCCCGTAGGGGATGAGTTTGAGCAGCTCTTTCTCAGCAGCGCCTTGAGTGGCCTGTCGATTGATCGCGGTACGGATTGCCCCCGGCGCGATGCCGTTGACGCGGATCCGCTGGTGACTCACTTCCTGGGCCAGCGACTGCATCAACAGGTGGACGCCACCTTTGGACGCGGCATAGTTCGCATGTCCGGCCCAGGGAATGCGCTGGTGCACGGAACTCACGTGAATGATTTTGCCAGCTGCCTTCGATACACCCTGACGAACCCCTTGCCGCTGGAAAATGCGCAATGCGGCGCGGGCGCAGAGAAACTGGCCGGTGAGGTTGACGGCGATCACCCGGTTCCAGTCGGCGAGGCTCATGTCCACGGTTGCGGCGTCTTTCTGCAGGCCGGAATTGGCGACCAGGATGTCCAGTGCACCGAAAGTATCGAGGGTTTGCGCAAACAGGCGCTCGACGTCCTCCTCACTGGACACGTCGGCACCCACGGCAATCGCCTGGCCGCCCGCGACATTGATCTGATGGGCCAACGCTTCGGCGGGCGCGGCCTCGGTGTGATAGTTGATCACCACAGCAGCGCCGGCATCGGCCATTGCCCGGGCGACACCGGCGCCGATGCCGGAGCTGGCGACGGTGATGAGGGCTACCTGAGGTTCGAGCGAAATGTTCATGGGAGGCGGCGCTGTGTGTTGGGGGCTTAGTAGCTGACTGGTTTGGGTGGACAGGAGTTCAGTTGGATGGTGATGGGGCGGGCCTCTTCTCGGGCAAGCCTCGCTCCTGCAAGGGTGCGTTTGGCTTCTGTGGGAGCGAGGCTTGCCCGCGAAGAGGCCTTCACGGGAGTGTCAGAAATTTTGTGTTCGGGCATAACATGAGTAAGAGGTGCATGTAT
>NZ_JBSVXG010000243.1:0-7982 GCF_054070595.1 Pseudomonas sp. SDO55104_S430
CGACCGCGTTTGTTCAGGATGAATGCGGTCAACTGTGGGAGCGGGCTTGCTCGCGAAGGCGCCCTGACAGGCGCTACAATCCACACCATTCACCCATAATCCCGTGCAACGCAGGCACCGCCGTTGATCGGAAAACCCCATCGAACTGTCATTTCTGTCAGTAGGCACCGAGTGCTTTATACGGCCTGATATTCCTCCGAGCAGTTCAACTCTGTCAGAGGACATCTGTCATGACTTCAGCTCCCATCCGTTCCGGCTTCGTCGAGTTCGAGTCGCTCCCGGCGCCGAATATGTATTTTGCCGCGTCCCAAGCCACTCACCTTGTTGACAGCGTGCTTTATCCGGCAATGCTCCAGATGAGTCGCAACGGTCTGGTAGTAGGTTTCGAGAACATTGCCGGCGTGGAGGATGGCGCGCCGATGCAGGTGTGCTTGAGCAGCGAGAAGGGCACCACCGTCATAGAGCATCCCTACGAAGCGGCCGAAGCCTACCAAGGGGTTCGGGTAACCGATGAGCAAATTCTGCTTCATCAAGGCCAGCGGGTGACGATGACCTATACCGCGCCTGTTGGTGGCGTGGACACGCCTTCCTTGCCCGGCGAAATCACCGTTACCGAAGATACGCTCGACCTGGAAAAGCTTGGATACGCAGTGGCCGACGACGAAATCAACGGCGTGATCAAGCTTCATCTGATCGAAGCTCAAGGCGGCGCACGTTTTTCCATTCCTCCAATAAACGGACTTTTTCGCGGATCTTACGTGAGCATATTTCTCAGGTATGGAGCGTCGACAATGTATGTTGGCCGGGTTATCTCGACCATACCGGAGCAAAAAATCGTAATCCAAATGCCCTTTCATCGATTTGCAGGGCTCTTGGGGCAGACGGTTTCATTTGGCTACTCAATCCAAATGCTGCGAGATGTCTTCTACAACCGTACAAGTCTCAACACCTTCACCGTTGAACTTTAACCCACTCATTTTCAGGGGGCCGGGCTCAACCATTGCGCCCGGTCCCCTGCGCCAACTCCCACCCCCCACCCAACGCCTTGTACAACGCAATACTCGCCTGCAACCGCGCCAACCTCAGTTGCACATTCAGATCCTGCGCCGCATACAACGTGCGCTGCGTCTCCAGTACCGTCAGCAAATCCTCGGCCCCCGCCTGATAACGGCTCTGAGCAATATCAAACGCCGTCTGCGCCTGACTCAATTCCTCGGCCTGCCATTGCCGCTGCTGGTCCAGCCCGCGAATGCTGTTCAGCGCTTTTTCCACATCGGCAAAGCCGTTGATGATGCTCGCGCGATAGTCCTCCAGCAGCTCCTGCTGCCGGGCCGCGGCCTTGTCGCGCTCAGCGCCGAGGCGGCCGTTGTTGAACACCGGCGCCAGCAGCCCGGCGGTGAGGTTGTAGAAGGGGCTGCGCAGGATGTCGCCGGCTCGGTCGGCGCCGGAGCCGATCTCCGCGGTGAGGGTCACGGTGGGCAGCATGGCGGCGCGGGCGACGGTGACGTCGGCCTGAGCGGCGGCCAGTTCCGCTTCGGCCTTGGCGATGTCCGGGCGACGGCTGAGCAACTGGCTGGGCACCCCCGCATCGATGGCCGGCCAGGTCAGTTGATCGAAACCTTCCCGGCCCAATTCCAGCGCCTGCACCGGGCGGCCGAGCAGGGCGGCGAGGCTGATCTGCGCCTCCTGCGCCTGTTGCTGCACCAGCGGCAATTGCCGTTGCTGCGCCGCCACCAGACTCTTCTGTTGCGCCAGCTCCAGGGCCGTCGCCGAGCCTGAATCGAAGCGCGTCTGCACCAGCCGCAACACACTGCGGGCATTGGCCAGATTCAACTCGGCAATCCGGCTCTGCTCCTGCAACGACAACGTCTGCGCGTACCCATTGGCCACGCCACTGAGCAGCGTCAACTCCACCGTCGCCTGATCGAATTCACTGGCCTGCAACGCAAACTGCGCACTGTCCCGCGAAGCCTGCTTGCCACCCCAGAAATCGATCTCGTAACTGGCGCTCAGATTGGCATCGAAATAATCCACAGCCTTGTTGCTGCTGTCGGCATCCAGCTGGCTGTAGCCGTTGCCGCGCAGCAGTTTTTGCCGGTTGGCGTTCGCCGCGAACTTGACCTCCGGCAGCTGCGAACCGCCGGCGACCACCGTCTCCGCCTGGGCCTGTCGCACCCGGGCGATGGCGGCGGCCAGGTCATAACTGCCGACCCGCGCCTGTTCCACCAGACGCTCCAGTTGCGGACTGCCGAAGCGATTCCACCATTGCGCGTTGCTGCGCGCGGCCGCCTGATCATGGGGCGATTGCCAGGATGAAGGCGGGGCAATGCCGCTGTCTGGACGCGGAGCGGGGCTGCCGCAGCCGGCGAGAATCAAACACAGGGTCAACAGACTGAGGGACGGCTTCATCGAAAAATCATTCACTGGTAAGGGCCGTGACCGGATCGAGTCGGGCAGCCTTGCGGGCCGGCATGAAGCCGAAGACGACACCGGTGACCAGCGCGCAGCCGAAGGCGCCCAGCACCGCTATCGGGGAAAACGCGACGGCGACTTCGCTGAGGATCAACACGCCGCCGACGATCAACGCCAGGGCGATGCCGGTCAGCCCGCCGACCACCGAAAGCATCACCGCCTCGGTGAGGAACTGGCGCAGGATGTCGCGCTGACGGGCTCCGGTGGCCATGCGAATGCCGATCTCGCGGGTCCGCTCGCGCACGGTCATGAGCATGATGTTCATCACCCCGATGCCGCCCACCAGCAGGGAAATCGCCGCGATCGAACCGAGCATCAGTGACAGGGTGTTCTGCGTGCGCGCTTCGGCCTGGATCATCGCCGCGTTGTTGGTCAGCTCGAAATCCTTCTTGCCGTTGTGCAGGCGCAGCATCAGCTGTTCGATGGCCTGCTCGGTCTCCTTGACCTTGCGCGCATCGGCGGCGGCAATCGCGATGTACTCGGGATTGTGGGTGCCGAACAGGCGCACGCTGGCGGCGGAGTAGGGGATGGCGATGCGGTCGTCGCTGTCGGAGTCGCCGGAGCTGGCGCCTTTTTCCGCCAGCACGCCGACCACCTGGAACGGCACGTTCTCGATCAGGATGTACTGGCCGATGGGGTTGGCCACGTCCTTGAGCAACTTGGTGCGCACCTTGTGGCCGATCACCGCCACCGCCGCGGCGTTGCGTTCGTCGGCCTCGGTGAAGTAACTGCCTTCGACCACCGGCCAGTTGAAGATCGCCGGGAAGTTGGTGTCGTTGCCGCCGACGTAGCTCAGGTGGTCGAGGTTGCCGAAACGCACCCCGGCTTCCTGGCCGTTGACCGGCATGATCCGCGTTACCTGCGGCAGGCTGCCCACCGCGCGGACTTCGTCCAGGGTGATGATGCCCTGCGGCGTTCTCGGATTGGGCGCCCAGCCGCTCAGATAGATGATGTTCGAGCCGAAGGCGCCCATCTGCGCCATGACCTGGCGCTTGCTGCCTTCGCCCACGGCGAGCATCACCACCACCGACGCCACGCCGATGATGATCCCGAGCAGGGTCAGGGCGGTGCGGAACTTGTTGATCCACATCACCCGCCAGGCCGCTTGCACCGCATCGACCAGCTCGCCTTTCCAGGCACCGTTGGCCTGGGCGCCTTCGTTCAGGCGCTGGCGCAAATCCACCGCCTGCAAGGCGCCGGCACTGGCCGAGTGCTGCACCTCGGGGTTGTCCAGGGCGCTGTCGCTGATGATCAGGCCGTCGCGGATTTCGATGATGCGCTTGGCCCGCGCCGCCACTTCGCGGTCGTGGGTGATCAGGATCACCACGTGGCCCTGGCTCGCCAGTTCGTCGAGCAGCGCCATGACCTCCTTGCCGCTGTGGCTGTCGAGGGCGCCGGTGGGTTCATCGGCGAGGATGATGTGGCCGCCGTTCATCAAGGCGCGGGCGATGGACACCCGCTGCTGCTGGCCGCCGGAGAGCTGATGCGGACGGTTGCCGGTGCGCGTCGCAAGCCCCAGGCGTTCGAGCAGGGCGGCGGCGCGGGCGTGGCGTTCGGCAGCCGGGGTGCCTGCGTAGATCGCCGGCATCTCGACGTTTTCCTGGGCCGAGCCGGACGGGATCAGGTGATAGCCCTGGAACACGAACCCGAAGGCTTCACGACGCAGCCAGGCCAGTTCGTCGCTGTCCAGCGCGGCGACGTTTTCCCCGGCGAAGCGGTACTCGCCCGAGGTCGGGCGGTCGAGGCAGCCGAGGATGTTCATCAACGTCGATTTGCCGGAACCGGAGGCGCCGACGATCGCCACGAATTCGCCGGCATGGATCGACAGGTCGATGCCGCGCAACACATGCACTTCAGGCGCGTCGCCACCGCCGTAGGCCTTGCGGATGTCCTGCAGTTCGATCAAAGGCGTCTGCATTCAACCGCCACTCCCGTCGGCCGGGCCGATCAGCAGGTGATCGCCTTCCTGCAGGCCGTCGAGGATCTGTACCCGCAGCCGGTCGCTGATGCCGGTGCGCACCGTGCGTTGCTCGATGTTGCCGTTCTGCGCCACCACCTGGGCCGTCTGTTGATCGGCCTGGCTGCCGGCTTGCAGCGCGGCGATGGGGGCGGTCAGTACGTTCTGCGCCTGGTCGGCGACGAAAAAGACCTGGGTGGTCATCTCGGCCATCAGTGCGTTGTCGGCGTTGTCCACATCCAGCAGTACGGTGTACAGCACCACCCGGGCGCTGCCGCTTTTGCTGGAGCTGGCGGGGCTGCCGCCGCCCTGGCTGGTCTGGTCCAGCGGTTTGGGCGGCACCGGCAGGATCTGCCGCACTGTGCTTTTCCAGCGCCGGGTGCCGCCGCTCAAGGTGGTGAACCAGGCGTTCATGCCGGGTTTGACGTGGCCGATGTCGGCTTCGGAAACCTCGGCCCACACGGTCATCGGCGACAGGTTGGCGATGCGCAGGATCAGCGGGGTCTGCTGCTGGGCGTTAAGGGTCTGGCCTTCGCGGGCGTCGAGGGCGACCACGGTGCCGGACATCGGCGCGTAGATCCGCGTGTAACCCAGTTCGGCCTGATCGCTGCGCAGGCTGGCCTGGGCCTGGCGGATCTGCGCCTGGAACATGTCGATCCGCGCCTGGGTCGCGCGCAATTCGGCCTGGGCGGTCTGCACGTCTTCTTCGCGGGTGGCGCCGCCGGCCTTGAGATTCTGCTGGCGCTGGAATTTCTGCCGCGCCAGCTCGTGCTGCGCGCGCTGTTCTTCTAGCTGGGCCTTGAGGTTCTCGATGGAAAAACGCCCGGCGTCGAGCTTGGCCTGCTGCGTGGACGGATCGATTTCCACCAGCAGCTGGCCTTCCTTGACCCGGTCGCCGACTTCCACATGAATCTTGTGGATCTGCCCCGACGCCTGAGCGCCGACGTCGACATAGCGCCGCGGTTGCAGGGTGCCGAGGGCGGTGACGCTGCTTTCGATATCGCCACGGCTGACCTGCACGGTGGCAAAACTGTCGCGCCCCGGCGGGAGGATCTGCCAGGCGGCGACGGCGACAACGGGGATCAGGCTGAGTGCGACAAGCAGGGCGCGTCGGGTCTGACGGGGACGTTTCATGCAGGGTTCCGGCGAAGGGGTGGCCCGTCGTTCGGGACGGGGAGCTGTCCACTAAACGAGGCAAGTGGCGGTGAATTTAAGTGACGAAATATCGCGTAACACCTACCCCTGTAGGAGCGAGCATGCTCGCGATGGAGGCCCGGACACCGCGGGCCATCAGACTGCCAGCGTCATCGTTGACGACCATCGCGAGCGTGCTCGCTCCTACAGTCAATCGACTATTTGTCGGCCAATACAAAGCAACGCTTTAAATCTATATGAGAATTACTATAAATTACGCACTTCAAATTGCCACTATCGCGCCATTGCCTGTTTTCGGGTCGATCGCTCGGCTCAAGGACACAAACCGCACCCGTGCGGACGGGAGTCATGTTGGAAAACTACTATCGGGAGCTGGTGTGTTTCCTGAACGCCAAGCTAGGTAGCCGCGAGGTCGCCGAAGATGTGGTGCATGACGCTTATCTGCGCGTGCTGGAACGCTCCAGCGACACGCCGATCGAGCAGCCCCGGGCATTCCTCTATCGCACCGCGCTGAATCTGGTGATCGACGATCACCGGCGCAACGCCCTGCGTCAGGCCGAGTCGCTGGACGTGCTCGACACCGAAGAGCGTTATTTCAGTCCCTCTCCTTTAAGCAATCTCGACCACGGCCAGCGCCTGGACATGCTCCAGCGCGCCCTGGCGGAACTGCCGGCGCTGTGCCGCGAGAGTTTCATGCTGCGCAAACTCGACGGCCTGTCGCATCCGGAAATCGCCGAACGCCTGGGGATTTCCAAGGCGCTGGTGGAGAAGCACATCGTCAATGCGATGAAGCATTGCCGGGTGCGGATACGCCAATGGGATAACCATTGATTCGCGCTGAAGCGTCGAAACGTTAAATTTTATTTCACTGTCCTCGTTCCCTTCATCAACGACTTGCTGTCCTGCTCAAAGGCCGGTCAGGTCACTTCGGCTTATCCCCACCGTCGGGGTTCATCCAGAGGACACTGGAAATGACACAGGCAATTGCATCGCCCCTCGTTCACGACCTGATCGGCGTCGGTTTCGGCCCTTCGAACCTGGCACTGGCCATCGCGCTGCAGGAACGCGCCTCGACCCTCGGCGAGCTGGATGTGCTGTTTCTCGACAAGCAGGCCCAGTACAGCTGGCACGGCAACACCCTGTCGACCCAGAGCGAGTTGCAGATTTCCTTCCTCAAGGACCTGGTGACCCTGCGCAACCCGACCAGCCCTTACTCCTTCGTCAACTACCTCAAGGCCCACGGCCGCCTGGTGGACTTCATCAACCTGGGCACCTTCTACCCGTGCCGCATGGAGTACAACGACTACCTGCGCTGGGTCGCCGCGCAGTTCGAGGGCCAGAGCCGTTACGGCGAGGAAGTGCTGACCATCGAACCGGTGCTGCACAAGGAGCAGGTCGAGGCGCTGCGGGTGATTTCCCGGGATTCGACCGGGCATCAGCATGTGCGCACCACCCGTTCGGTGGTGGTCAGCACCGGCGGCACCCCGCGTATTCCCGAGGCGTTCAAGGCGCTCAAGGGTGATGCCCGGGTGTTCCACCACTCGCAGTACCTGGCGCAGATGGCCAAGCAGCCTTGCGTGAACAACCAGCCGATGAGCATCGCGATCGTCGGCGGCGGTCAAAGTGCTGCCGAAGCCTTCATCGATCTGAACGACAGCTTCCCGTCGGTGCAGGTCGACATGATCCTGCGCGGCTCGGCATTGAAGCCCGCGGACGACAGCCCGTTCGTCAACGAAGTGTTCTCGCCGGAGTTCACCGACCTGATCTTCAACCAGGAAAGCAGCGAGCGCGAGCGGCTGGTCAATGAGTACCACAACACCAACTACTCGGTGGTGGACCTGGACCTGATCGAGCGCATCTACGGCATCTTCTACCGTCAGAAAGTCTCGGGCATCGACCGCCATGTGTTCCGCACCCTGACCACCATCGAGAAAGCCACCGCCAACGAGCGCGGCATCGAACTGGCGGTGCGCAACACGGCGACCGGTGAAATCACGGTTCATCACTACGACGCGGTGGTCCTGGCCACCGGTTACGAACGCCAGATGCACCGCAAACTGCTGGCGCCGCTGGAGCAGTACCTGGGGGATTTCGAGGTTGACCGCAACTACAAGCTGATCACCGACGAGCGCTGCAAGGCCGGCATCTATATGCAGGGCTTCTGCCAGGCCAGTCATGGCTTGAGCGACACTTTGCTGTCGATCCTGCCGATTCGCGCGGATGAGATTGCCGGGTCTTTGTATGACCATGGCAAGAAGCGTGGGCACAGTCGGTCGGTGGTGGATTTGTTGTTGGCGACTGCGAGCTGATCTTTTCGGTGTCTGACAGGCCTCATCGCGGGCAAGCCCGCTCCCACAGGGATCTTCGGTGGACACAAATTGTGTGGCAGAAGATAAAA
>NZ_JBSVXG010000244.1:0-7954 GCF_054070595.1 Pseudomonas sp. SDO55104_S430
GACTGCGCAGCAGTCCCATTCTTTTGGGGCCGCTTCGCAGCCCAGCGGGGGCAAGCCCCCTCGCCACAAGTATGTGTTCGGCTTAACTGACTGGCCTTAGGGCAAGCCCTCACCACAGGTTCGCGCACCATCCAAATGAGTGGAATGGCGTTTTGTGCACGTATTAAGTGCAACCCATGCGTCTTCCGCCATGTTAGGCCCGGACGTAGATTTGCGGTAGCTCCAATCGGGAGCGGCCACAAAGAGGAACACCCATGGACTCCACCGCAACCGCCACAGCAGAGGGACAACGAATCCGGTCAGTCAGGTGGGCGCTGGTCAGCCTGTCGCTGTCGATGCTGCTGTCCTCCCTGGGCACCAGCATTGCAAACGTCGGCCTGCCGACACTGGCCCAGGTGTTCGACGCCTCCTTCCAGCAAGTGCAATGGATCGTCCTCGCCTACTTGCTGGCCATCACCACGCTGATCGTCAGCGTCGGCCGGCTGGGCGATCTGGTCGGTCGACGGCGGTTGCTGTTGTCCGGCATCGGCCTGTTCACCGTCGCATCGGCCCTGTGCGGGTTGTCGCCGAGCCTGGAACTGTTGATCGGCGCACGGGCGCTGCAAGGGTTGGGCGCGGCGATCATGATGGCGCTGACCCTGGCCTTCGTCGGCGAGACGGTACCCAAGGACAGGACCGGCAGCGCGATGGGACTGCTAGGCACCATGTCCGCTATCGGCACGGCGATGGGGCCGTCGCTGGGTGGCTTGCTGATCGGCGAGTTCGGCTGGCGGGGGATTTTCCTGATCACCGTGCCCTTGGGCCTGCTGACGTTGCTGCTCGCCCAGCGCTATTTGCCTGCCGATCAACATAAAGCAAAAAACACACAGGTGGCTTTCGACTCCTTGGGCACCCTGCTGCTGGCACTGACCCTCGCCGCCTACGCGCTGGCCATGACCCTTGGACGCGGGCAATTCGGCGTGCTCAATCTTGCGTTGATCCTGCTGGCGGGCGTTGGCGCCTGGGTGTTCGTGCGGGTTGAACAACGGGTCGCGGCGCCGTTGATCCGGCTCGCGATGTTCCGTGATCGGCAGCTCAGCACGAGTCTGATCATGAGCCTGTTGGTGGCCACGGTGATGATGGGCACGCTGGTGGTCGGGCCGTTCTATCTGACCCAGGCGCTGGGGTTGGGTGCGGTCGAGGCCGGGTTGGTGTTGTCGGTCGGGCCGTTGGTCGCCGCGCTGACCGGGGTGCCCGCGGGACGCATCGCCGATCGCTTCGGCGCCCGGCGCATGACCCTTGCCGGCTTGCTCGTGATCGCCCTTGGCTGCCTGCTGCTGGCGGTGTTACCGGCCAGCCTCGGTGTCGCCGGCTACATCGTGCCGATGGTGGTGATTACCCTGGGTTATGCGGTATTTCAGACGGCCAACAACACGCTGGTGATGGCGGATGTTCAGGCGCAGCAGCGAGGCGTGGTGTCGGGGTTGCTCAATCTGTCGCGCAACCTGGGGTTGATCACCGGGGCGTCGGCGTTGGGGGCGGTGTTTGCAGCCGCAGGTATGCGCGTGACCTTTGTCGTGGCGTTGGCGTTGATCGCCTTGGCCTGTTGTTGTGCCAGGCGACATTGATGTCGGATGTGCCGGCCTCTTCGCGGGCAAGCCCGCTCCCACAAATTCCGTGGTTCCCCGGGATCTTTGCTCCAACCACAGGACCTGTTTGAACGAGGCGTGTTTTTGTATGAGCACGTAGCCGGCGGCGGGCGAGATAAAGTGGATACGCCCGCAAAAATTATTTTCCGATTCGCTGATACCTTTTTCGCGCTCGTTCGGTGTGTAGAGGAATTCTCATTATCCTTTGCATCCACAGGCATGCCGCATGACTTCCAGTTCTCCGCAGTTGCGCTCCAGAATCCGCCTCCCCCTGAACCTGCTGAGCCTGGCCATCGCCCTGAGCGCCATGGCTCCGGTTCACAGTGCGTTGGCCGCCGACGTCAACCAGACCGAAGCCACCCGCAGCTACAACATCGGCGCCGGCTCCCTGGCCAGTGTACTGGCGCAATTCGCCGCGCAGTCGGGCGTGCTGCTGTCGTTCGACACCAACCTGCTCAACGACCAGCAAAGCACCGGCCTGCAAGGCAACTACAGCGTGCAGTCCGGTTTCGCCCGCCTGCTGCAGGGTAGCGGGTTCTCGCTGATCAACACCGGTGCCGACAGCTACACCGTGGCGCCGCAGGTCGACAGCGGCACGGCGCTGGAACTGGGCGCGACCACGGTCAACGGCATCGCCGAGAATGCCGACACCTACGAAGGCGGCCAGGTCGCCAAGACCGCGCGCCTCGGGGTGTTGGGCAATCGCAGCATCAATGACGTGCCGTTCAGCGTGGTCAGCTACACCGCCAATACCATCGAGGACCAGCAGGCGCGCACCGTGGGCGACGTGCTGCTCAACGATGCCTCGGTGCGCCAGTCGGCCGGCTTCGGCAACTTTTCCCAAGTGTTCACCATCCGTGGCCTGCCGCTGACGACCGACGACATCTCCTTCAACGGCCTGTACGGCGTGCTCCCCCGACAGATCATCACCACAGAGGCGCTGGAGCGAGTTGAACTGTTCAAAGGCCCGAACGCCTTCATCAACGGCGTGGCGCCGGGCGGCAGCGGCATTGGTGGCAGCGTCAACCTGGTGCCCAAGCGCGCCCAGGACACCCCGACCCGCAGCGTGACTCTGGATTACGCCAGCGACTCCCAGATCGGCGGGCATATCGATCTGGGCCAGCGTTTCGGTGAAGACAACCGCTTCGGCGCGCGGGTCAACCTCGCCAATCACGGTGGCGACACCGCCGTCGACGGCGAGTCCGAACACTCGCAGCTGATTGCCGTCGGCCTGGACTATCGCGGCGACCGCCTGCGTGTCTCCACCGATCTGGGCTACCAGAAACAGCGCATCAACAACGGCCGCTCCGTGGTTTACCCCAATGGCACCAAGGTCCCGCACGCCCCGTCGGCCAAGGACAACTACGCCCAGGACTGGACCTGGTCGGAGCTGGAAGACACCTACGGCATGGTCAACGCCGAGTACGACCTCAACGATAACTGGACGGCCTATGCCGGTGGCGGCGCCAAGCACACCCGGGAAAACGGCGAATATTCCTCGCTGTATGTCGGCAACGACGGCAGCGGCAAGGTCGGCTTTCTCTACTCGCCCCATGACGAAGACAACAAGAGCGCGATTGCCGGCTTGAACGGTCACTTCGACACCGGCCCGATCACCCACCAGATGAACTTCGGCCTGTCGGGCACCTGGGGCGAACAGCGCTCGGCGTTCGAGGCGATCCTGGTGGCCAACCGGGTCAACGGCAACCTGTACAACCCGGTGCAGGTGCCGCGCCCGACCAACACCTATTTCGGCAGCGACATCCACGACCCGCGCATCGTCGGCAAAAACCGCATCAAGAGTGCCGCCGTGTCCGACACCCTGGGCTTCATCGACGACCGCGTGCTGCTGACCCTCGGCGTGCGTCGCCAGACCATCGAAGTCGACGCCTGGAACACCACCAGCGGTGCGCGTAACGCCAACTACGAGGAGTCGATCACTACGCCGGTCTACGGTTTGGTGGTCAAGCCCTGGGAACACGTGTCGTTCTACGCCAACCGCATCGAAGGCCTGCAACAGGGTCCGACCGCACCCACCACCGGCGTGACCAACCCCGGCGAAGTCTTCGCTCCGAATCGCAGCAAGCAGACCGAGGCCGGGGTCAAGCTCGACTGGAACAGCTTCGGCGCGACTCTGGGTGTGTACCGCATCGAGATGCCCAACAACTCGACCTCGACTGTCCCGGGCAACCGCCTGGCAACCTTCAGCGTCGATGGCGAGCAGATCAACAAAGGTGTGGAACTGAACGTGTTCGGCGAACCGCTGGACGGCCTGCGGGTACTGGCCGGCGCGACCTGGATGGACACCGAACAGAAGAAAACCTCCAACGGCCTCAACGATGGTAATCGCGCCGCTGGCGTACCGCGCTTCCAGTACAACCTGGGGGCCGACTGGGATGTGCCGGGGATTCAGGGCGCCGCGCTCAACGGTCGTCTGTTGCGCACCGGTGGCGAATACGTCAACGCCGCCAACAGCTTGAGCATTCCGGCCTGGACTCGTGTGGATCTGGGTGCGCGTTATGGCTTCAAGGCGGACGACAAGTACATCACCCTGCGCGCCAATGTGGAGAACGTGGCGAACAAGGCGTATTGGTCTTCGGCTTCGACGGCGAACAACTACCTGACTCAGGGTGAGCCGCGGACGCTGAAGCTGTCCGCGACCGTGGATTTCTAAATCCAAACACCCCCTGTAGGAGCGAGGCTTGCCCGCGAATGCGTCAGGTCAGCCGACATCGATGTTGAATGTGCCGGCCTCTTCGCGGGCAAGCCTCGCTCCTACAAGGGTAAATACCTGGTATCCAGCGTTATCGTTCACCTCCATCGCGAGCAAGCTCGCTCCTACAGGTGACGGTGGGTTATTTGAGCTCGGCGGCGAGCAGTTTTACCAGCGCTGCAGCCGGCATTTCGCGAGCCAGTGGCGCGCCCTGCCCGGCCCATTGCACGGCGAATTCGGTGTTGGCCTTGTTGGCGGCTGCGGCGTTGAGTGCCTTGTTGGCGTCGTAGGCGATGGGATAGTCGGGCAGCGCCGGCGCGTTGGTTTCGAGGTCGATGTAGTTGCGGTTGACCATGCCACGGGCGGGACGGCCCGAGATCGCGCTGGTGACACGGGTCTGGTGCGCACGCGGGCCTTTGAGGGCTTCGCGGTAGGCCGGGTTGGCGGAGGATTCGGGGCACAGGATGAAGGCGGTGCCAAGTTGCGCGGCGCAGGCGCCCAGTTGCATGACTGCCTTGATGCCCGCGCCATCCATGATGCCGCCCGCCGCGATTACCGGCAGCTTGCAGGCATCGGTCAACACTCGGACCAGGGCGAAAGTGCCCATCTCGCTGTCCTGTTGCGGATCAAACAGACCGCGATGGCCCCCGGCTTCATAACCTTGCGCCACCAGTGCATGCACACCGGCACGCTCGGCTTGTTGCGCTTCGGCCAGATTGGTCACGCAAGCCAGCAGGACGATTCCCGCATTTTTCAACGCATCGATGCTCGACTGCGGCGGCAGGCCGAAATGGAAACTGACCACCGCCGGCCTTTCGTCCAGGAGCATTTCCAGCATGCCGAAGTCTTCGACGAACGAGGTGTAGATCTCGCGCAGGGCAGTAGGCGCAGGAGTTTCGAACTTGTCGAACAGAGGCGCGAGGAAATCCAGCCATTGCGCCTCTCGCTCGGCATCGGCCACAGCAGGCTCGTGGCAGAACAGGTTCACGTTGAAGGGCTTGTCGGTCAGCGCCGCGGTGTCGCGCAGCATGGCTCGCGCCTGTTCGACATTGCTCGCACCGATGCCGATTGAGCCGAGCCCGCCAGCATTGGAAACCGCTGCCGCAAGCTTGGGCGTGGAGACGCCGACCATGGGCGACTGGATGATCGGCAGTTCGATGTTCAACAGCGACAGCAGAGGATTGGACATGAGAACACCTGAACGAAATAGGTGAAAAAAGACTTAGAGCTCGCCGGTCAGAAACTGCGCCCGCCCACCGCCGAACGACCAATCGGCATCACTGTTTTCTACCAGCGAAACGATCAGGTCATCGGGGGACAAGTCACAAGCTGCTTCCAGCTTTTCGGCCAGCAACCGGTAGAAAGAGGTTTTCTGTTCCTGCGTGCGCGGTCGTGACACCACCGTCAGCAGCACCACCCGCGCCGAGCGCGTATAGCCGAGCCCGGTGTCGTGCAGGATGAGTTCTCCGGGCCGGTGTTGCGTGACGCTCTGATAACGGTCGCTGAAGGGCACCTCGAATGCCTGGACCATGGCCTGATGCGCCACATCCAGCAACGTGCGCAACTGTTCATCGGTACGGCCCTGGATGACGTCGAACTTGAGCAATGGCATGGCGCTTCACCTCTCAATAAATTGGGAGCGAAGAGCCCGCCCCCTGGGATAAAGGTCCGCGCGACAGCCCGCGCCGGCACGCTTTCCAACCCGAAGGCTTCAACATAGAGATGCCACACCATCATGTAAAATGATGATTAATGATCTTATAAATCACCTTTGATGAAATACGTCCCACTGTAGGAGCGAGCACGCTCGCGATGGTCGTCAACGATAACGCTGGCCGCCTGACACCCCGTGGTGTCCGGGCCTACATCGCGAGCATGCTCGCTCCTACAGGTTTAGCGGTGTTCGCTTCTGCAGGTAATTCGCCCGCTCACCCAATCGCCGCTGCCAGTCCGCACACAACCCCGGCGTCGCCGCCAGCGCAAACAGATCCTCGAGCACCGGCCTGTGGGCCAACTGTACCTGCCAGAATTCGTCGATGGAGAAACGCTCGGTATGCCGCTCCAGCAGTTCGATGCTGTCACCCGCCTCCAACGATCCCGGTTGCAGAATCCGGTAGTACCACCCGGTAATGCGTTCTTTGGCCACGAACATCGACATGCGCTCGGCATCGAAGCGATGGTTGATTTTCCAGCACGGGCTACGCGGTTGCGACACCTGCAACACCACGCTGCCGACCCGGAACACATCGCCAATGTGCACGTTGCACTCCGAAAGCCCGAACGCCGCGAGGTTCTCGCCAAGGCTGCCCGCCACCAGTTGCACGGCGCTGTTAGGGAAGGCTTCGGCCAGGCGCTGGTAATTCTGCGTGGCGTATTGGTGCACGGCTTTTTCCGGGCCGCCGTGAACCCGGGTATCCGCGTGCTGGTCGCCGACGATGCCATGCAACTCCACGCGAACCGGCCCGCCATGGCGCTGTTTGAAGATCCCCGTGCTCTGCCCCTCGGGCGGCAGCACGCCCAGGCCACCGGCGAAGACATGGTCGATTTTCGTGGTCAGGGTCATGGGACGAACGGCCTCGTTTGCAGGGTTTCAGCCACTTTACTCATCGGCATAAACCGCCGTAAAGTGATCGTTAAATATGTCCATAATCACTTTTAGAGATGGATGAGAATAAAAATGGAAATGCGCCAACTGAAGATTTTCTGCGCCGTGGCCGAGCTGGGCAGTTTCACCGCCGCGGCATTGCAGGTGAATACCGTGCAGTCCAACGTGACCATGCGCGTGAAAGAGCTGGAAGCCGAGCTCAATCGTGAGCTGTTCATTCGCAAGAAATCCGGGGTGATGTTGACGGCGGCGGGCGAAATTTTCCTGGGTTACGCGCGGCGCATCCTGCAGTTGACCGAAGAAAGCCGCAGCGCCCTGATGGACACCGGCAGCCCCGCTGGTCTGCTGCGCCTGGGCTCGATGGAAACCACCGCTGCCATCCGCCTGCCCCAGGTGCTGACCAAATACCGCGAGCAATATCCCGACGTGCAGTTGTCGCTGCAGACCGGCACCACCATCGAATTGATCAAGGCCATCGAGAGCCATCGGCTCGACGGTGCCTTTGTCGGTGGCTTTCATCAGAACTCGGCGCTTTTTCAGGAGGAGGTTTTCAACGAGGAACTGGTGTTGGTCAGCAGCAACCAGTTCGAGTCCCTGGAAGCGCTGATGGAGAAAATGCCGCAGCAGACGGTGCTGGTGTTCCGCACCGGGTGCTTCTATCGCTCGACGCTGGAGAACTGGTTCTATCAGGTGGGGCTGGTGCCGAACCAGATCATGGAACTGGGCACTCTCGACGGCATCCTGTCGTGCGTCGCGGCGGGCATGGGCGTGACCCTGCTGCCCCGGGCCATCGCCGAAAACTGCAGCGTGCGCCACGGCATCCGCTGGCACAGCCTGCCCCCGGAATTCGCCAACGTCTCCACCGTTTTCATCCGCCGCAACGACTCGATGATCACCTCGGCGATGAGTGCGTTCATTGGGTTGGCGCAGCAGCAGGTGGCTTCCAACCCATGACCCCTGTGGGAGCGGGCTTGCTCGCGAATGCGGTGTGTCAGTCGACATCAATGG
>NZ_JBSVXG010000245.1:0-7948 GCF_054070595.1 Pseudomonas sp. SDO55104_S430
TACAGGTAGCGATGAACCCTGTAGGAGCGAGGCTTGCCCGCGAAGAGGCCCTTTGAGGCGCTGAAGATCTTACTTGGCCGCCACTTTCTCGGACTTGCCGTCATAGCGCTTGCGCCACTCGGTCAGGATCTCGTCGCGATTCTTCGAGGCCCAGGCAAAGTCGTTCTTGATCAGGCGCTGCTCGTAATCGGCCGGCAATTCGGTCTGCGGCTTGGCGATGCCCGGCTGGGCGAGTACGGCGAAGTTTTCCTTGTACAACCCCATCGCCTGCGGACTGGCCGAGAAGTCGGCGAGTTTCTTCGCGGCCTCTTCATGGGCGGTGCCCTTGATCACGGCAGTCGCTTCGATCTCCCAGCCCAGGCCTTCCTTCGGCAGGATGATGTCCAGCGGCGCGCCCTGGCGCTTCAACTGAACGGCCGGGTATTCGAAGGAAATGCCGATCGGGAACTCGCCCGCCGCCGCCAGCTTGCACGGCTTGGAACCGGAGTGAACGTACTGGCCGATATTCTGGTGCAGGTCGTCCATGTACTGCCAGCCCTGCTTCTCGCCGAAGGTCTGCAGCCAGGCGCTGACGTCGAGGAAACCGGTGCCGGACGAGGCCGGGTTCGGCATGACGATCTTGCCCTTGTACTCAGGCTTGGTCAGGTCCTGCCAGCTCACCGGCTTGGTCAGGCCCTGTTTCTCGGCTTCGACGGTGTTGAAGCAGATGGTCGCGGCCCAGACGTCCATGCCGACCCAGGCTGGCGGGTTGGCGGCGTCGCGGTAGTTGCCGCCGATCTTGTCCAGATCCTTCGGCGCGTAGCTTTGCAGCATGCCTTGCTGGTCGAGGATCGCCAGGCTCGAAGCGGCCAGGCCCCACACCGCATCAGCGTGCGGACGGGCTTTTTCGGCGAGCAGCTTGGCGGTGATGATGCCGGTGGAATCGCGTACCCATTTGATCTCGACGTCCGGGTTGGCTTTCTCGAAGGCTTCCTTGTAGGTCTTCAGCTGTTCGGCTTCGAGGGCGGTGTAGACCGTCAACTCGGTTTTCGCCGCAAAGGCGTTCAGGCTGAAAGCGGTGAGGACAGCAGCGGCCAGGGCCATAGGCTTGAACATGATCTTTTCCTGTTATTGAGTTGAGGACGCTTTGGGTTGGGTGTGCAGCGAATCAATGACCGGGCGCGGTCTGCCGCCAGGCCTGGGAGCGGCGCAGCAAGCCGCGCGAAGCCCCGGCCAGCAGCAGGGACACGCCCGCCGAGGTGAACAGAATCAGGGTCGACATGGCTGCCGCGCCGCCGACGTTGCCGGCGTCGTCCATGTTCAGCACCGCCACCGCCGCGAGGATGGTGTCGGGGCTGTAGAGGAAGATCGCCGCCGAGACCGTGGTCATGGCCGAGACGAACAGGTAGCGCACGATGTCCAGCAGCGCCGGAAGGCAGATCGGCACGGTGACCCGCAGGTAGTGCCGATACAGCGGCGCCTTGAGCGACAGCGCGGCGGCTTCGAACTCGGCGTCAAGCTGGCGCAGGGCCGTGGTGGCGGTCATCTGCGCGGTGGTCAGATAGTGAGCGATGGTGCAGACCACCAGCAGGGTCATGCTCCCGTAGAGCACGTGCAGCGGGTTGCCGGTGAGGTTGAAGAAGAAGACGTAGCCCAGACCGAGCACCAGACCCGGCACCGCCATCGGCACGAAGCTGAGCATGCGCAGCGTGAGGTTCAGGCCGCGCTGGCCTTTGGTTTTCTCCATCAGGTAGGCGCCGGTGAAGATCAGCGCACTGCCGATCAACGCCGAGCAGATCGCCATCTTCACGCTGTTGCCATAGGCCAGCCAGCCACCGCCCGCGGTATCGTTGAACTGGTAATGGTTGAGCGATAGCGACAGGTTGTACGGCCAGAATTTGACCAGCGACGAGAACACCGCCATGCCGAACACCAGCAGCAATGCGGTGCAGATCAGCAGCACGATCGCCAGGTAGCAACCGTCGCGAAGCTTGGATGGCGCCGGTTTGTAGACCTGCGCCCGACCGCTCATGGAGTCGCCATGACGTCGACGCAGCCAGGCATCGACAGCGAAGCTGAACAGCGCCGGCAGCAGCAACACCATGCCGATCAAGGCACCGCGACCGAACTGCTGCTGACCGACCACGGCCTTGTAGGCCTCCAGCGCCAACACTTGATAATCGCCACCCACGACCACCGGCACGCCGAAGTCGGTGATGGTCAGGGTGAACACCAGGCAGAACGCGGCGAATACCGCCTGGCGGGTGGCCGGCCAGGTGATGCTGCGAAAGGCCTTGGCGGGACTGGCGCCCATGCTGGACGCGGCATCGAACAGGCGCGCATCCGCCAGGGACAGGGCTGACAGCAAAATCATCAGGGCGTGTGGGAAGGTGTAGATGACCTCACCCAGAACAATGCCCCAGAAGCCGTAGATATTGTCCGAGAGCAAGCCACGGAGCATGCCCTGGTTGCCGAACAGATAAACCAGCGCAATGCCCGGCAGCATCGACGGCGCCATCAACGGCAGCAGCGAGATACCGCGCCAGATGCCTTTGCCCGGAATCAACGTGCGTTGCAGGGCGTAGGCAAACAGGTAGGCCAGCGGTACGACGATGGCCGCGACGCTGAGGGAAACCTTCAGGCTGTTGCCCAACAGCCAGTGGAAGTTGGCACTGGTCACCAGCTCGCGGGCAGCGCTCAGGCCGCCGCCCTGCCCGGCTTCGGCGCTGAAGCCGCGCCAGAAGATTGCCAGCAGCGGCATCAACACGGCGACACCGAGCAGCACCAGCAACAGGACCTTACCGCCCACCACGAAAATCCGGTCGCCGATCTCGGCACGGGACACCTGTCGCACCTGCTTGCGCGGCAGCGGCAGCGCGATGTTCGCGCTCATCAGGCGAACACCTGCAGGCTGCGTGGAGGCAGTGCGACCATGATCTGCTGGGCGCCCAGACGCGGCATCGCTTCCGGCGCCAGTTCGGCCAGCAGGGCGTGACCCGGCAGATGATCCAGCTCGAAGCTCATGCGGCAGCGATTGCCGAGGAAGGTGATCTCGCGAACCTTGGCCGGGAACAGGTTTTCCTCGTGCACCAGCGGATTGACGTTGATCGCTTCCGGGCGGCAGAACAGACGGCCCGAAGGGCTCTTGGCGCTGCCGTCGGCCAGGCGCATGTTTATCCCGCCGACCCGGACGTGGCTGTCGCTGCTGCTGTCGAATGGCAACCAGTTGCCCTGACCGACGAACTCCGCCACGAACGGTGTGGCCGGACGGTTGTAGATTTCCTGCGGGGTGGCGTACTGCTCGACCTTGCCGTTGTTCATCACGGCAATGCGGTCGGCCATCAGCATGGCCTCGTCCTGGTTGTGGGTGACCATCAGGGTGGTGATGCCCAGTTCCCGTTGCAGCTGGCGCAGCTCGGTGCACAGGTGCTCACGCACACGGGCATCGAGGGCCGACATCGGTTCGTCGAGCAACAGCAACGACGGCGCCGGTGCCAGGGCACGGGCCAGGGCGACTCGCTGTTGCTGACCGCCGGACAACTGGCCGGGGTACTTTTTCTCGCTGCCGCTCAGGCCCACCAGTTCGAGCATCTGGCCGACACGTTGGCGCACTTCGTCGCGGCTGGCGTTGGCTAGGCCGTAGGCGATGTTCGCTTCGACAGTGAGATTGGGGAACAGGGCGTAGGACTGGAACAGGATGCCGTAGTCCCGGGCCTGGGGCGCCAGATTGGATACGTCGCGATCGCCCAGGTACAACTCGCCGCGATCCTGACGCTCAAGACCTGCGATGCAGCGCAGCAAAGTGGTCTTGCCGCAACCGGACGGGCCGAGCAGACACACCAGCTCACCGGCCGCCACGTCGAGGGACACGTTATCCAGCGCGGTGAAGGCACCGAAGCGCTTGTGCACGCCGCGCACCTTCATGGGCGCGCCGGGATTGGACAGGGCGGTGGCGATCGAGTTGTTCATGGACGGACCTCATCTAACAGATGCAGGCCATCCTAGAGTTGTAATGCGTCCGTCATATGGCAGTAAGGCAAAAACGGCCGATAGTGGTATTCGAGGATTTTGGTTGCAGGTTCAAGAGGTGTGCTGCCTGTGCCGACGCCTTCGCGAGCAAGCCCGCTCCCACAATGGAATGCATTTCAAATGTGGGAGCGGCGGTGCGACGATTCGACTTGCTCGCGAAGAGGCCGGCACAGTCGAAGGAGATCTCAGGCCGGGGACATTTCCTGCGCCACCCCAAGAAACGCCGCCGGCAACCGCGCGTTCTTGCGCTCTTTGAGGCAATACAGGTACTCCGGCAACAACGGCGCATTCTCGATGGTCAGCACCCGCAGTTGCGGATCATGCGGCACTTCCTGGCGGGCGATGAGGCTGATGCCGATGTTGCGCAGCACCGCTTCGCGAATCGACTCGCGACTACCGATCTCCAGCAAAGGCCCCAGACTCACCCCGGCACCCGCCAGCAATTCCTCGGTCATGCGCCTTGTCGTCGAGCCCGGCTCGCGCATCAACAAGGTATGCCCGGCCAGCGCGCTCAGCGGCACATGATCGTGAACGGCCAGCGGATGATTGCGATGCACCGCCAGCACCAGCGGATCGCTGCCCAAAACCCGGCGGATCAACCGCGCATCCTCGAGCAACTGCGAGGACGCCGCGACGTCGACCCGATATTCCTCCAGCGCTTCAAGCACCTGCTGGGAATTGCCGATCTCCACCGACACCTCCACATGGGGCAGGCGTTCGCGGAAGGTCTTCACCAGATCGAGAATGTAGTACGGCGCCGTGGCGGCAATACGCAAGGTGCCCTGGACCTGACCGCTGTTGCGCAGGAAAAATTCGATATCGGCCTCCTGCTGCATCAACGCCTTGACCATCGGCAGCAACCGCGCGCCCTCTTCGCTGACGCTCAGGCGGCGACCGCCGCGATAAAAAAGTTCCACTGCGTACTGGCTTTCCAGATGACGGATCTGGGTCGTCACCGTGGGCTGACTCAGGCCGAGCTTTTTCGCTGCTTGGGTAATGCTGCCCAGGCGGGCAACCATGTAAAACGCCTTCAGCTCGGCACTCAGCACAACCTTCCTTCTTCGTCTATTTGCGCAGCAGGCGCAAACCGTTGAACACCACCAGCAGGCTCACGCCCATGTCGGCAAACACTGCCATCCACATGGTAGCGACCCCGGCGAAGGTTACCCCAAGAAAGATCGCCTTGATGATCAGCGCCAGGGCGATGTTCTGTTTGAGGATGGCCGAGGTGTCCCGCGACAGACGAATGAAGGTCGGGATCTTGCGTAGATCGTCGTCCATCAGGGCGACATCGGCGGTTTCGATGGCGGTATCGGTGCCGGCGGCGGCCATGGCGAAACCGATCTCGGAACGGGCCAGCGCCGGGGCGTCGTTGATGCCGTCGCCGACCATGCCGACGCGATGGCCTTGTGCATAAAGGTCTTCGATGGCTTGCAACTTGTCGGTCGGCAGCAAGTCGCCCCGGGCCTGGTCGATGCCGACCTGCGCCGCGATCGCCTGGGCGGTGTGGACGTTATCGCCGGTGAGCATCAGGGTTTTCACGCCCAGTTCGTGCAATTGGCCGATGGCTTCGCGACTGGATGCCTTGACCGTATCCGCCACGGCGAACAGCGCCAGCGGGCCGGACTGATCGAGCAGCAGCACCACGGACTTGCCCTGCTTCTCCAGCGCGAACAGCTTTTCTTCCAGTTGCGGCGAGCAGAGTCCCAACTCTTCAACCAGCCGGTGGTTGCCCAAGTGATAGGTCTGGCCGTTGATATCACCGCGAACACCGCGGCCGCCCAGCGCCTCGAAGTTATCCACAGTCAGCGCAGTGAGTTTTTTATCCACAGCGGCGTTGGCGATGGCCAGCGACACCGGGTGATCGGAACGCCCGGCCAACGCAGCCGCCAAGGCCGGAGCCGTGGCTTCGGTGGTCGGGTCGAGTGACAGGTAATCGGTCTGCACCGGTTTGCCGTGGGTGATGGTCCCGGTCTTGTCCAACGCCAGATAGTCGAGCTTGAACCCGCCCTCCAGGTACACGCCGCCCTTGACCAGAATGCCTTTGCGCGCCGCCGCCGCGAGGCCGCTGACGATGGTCACCGGCGTGGAGATCACCAGTGCGCAAGGACAGGCGACTACAAGCAGCACCAGCGCACGGTAGATCCAGTCGAACCAGGCAGCGCCCATGAACAGCGGCGGAATCACTGCGACAGCCAGCGCGAGAATGAACACCGCAGGCGTGTAGATTTTCGAGAACTGATCGACGAAGCGTTGAGTCGGTGCTCGCGCGCCTTGAGCCTGCTCCACGGCGTGGATGATTCGCGCCAGGGTCGAGTTGTTCGCCGCGGCGGTCACTGCGTATTCCAGTGAGCCGGCCTGATTGATGGTCCCGGCGAACACCTTGTCGCCGACGGTTTTCTCCACCGGCAAGCTTTCTCCGGTGATCGGGGCCTGGTCGATGGTCGAGTTACCGCTGACCACTTCACCGTCCAGCGCGATGCGTTCACCGGGTTTTACCCGTACCCGGGCACCTAGATCGACGCTTTTCACTTCCTGTTCGACCCAACTTCCATCGGCCTGCAGCACAGTGGCCTGTTCCGGCGTCATTTGCATCAATCCACTGATCGCATTGCGCGCGCGATCCAGGGAGCGCGCCTCGATCAGTTCCGCCACGGTGAACAGGAACATCACCATCGCCGCTTCCGGCCACTGGCCGATCAGGACAGCCCCCGTCACCGCGATGCTCATCAGCGCGTTGATGTTCAGATTGAGATTTTTCAGGGCAATCCAGCCCTTTTTGTAGGTGCCAAGGCCGCCGCTGAGAATCGAAACCAGGGCGATGATCGCTACGACCCAGTTCGGCGCGGCGCTTGTGAAATGGATCACTTCTGCCAGCAAGGCAGTGACACCGGACAGCGCCAGAGGCCACCAGTGTTTCTTTTCAGGCTTGGGTGCCGGCGCCTCGACGCCCTCTTCCAACGGCTCCGCCTGCATGCCCAGGGACTGGATGGCCTCGATGATCGGCGCGGTGCTCGGCAGGTTATGGGTCACGCCCAGTACCCGGTTAATAAGATTGAACTCCAACTGCTGAACGCCGGTCAGTTTTCCTAGCTTGTTCTGAATCAGCGTCTGCTCGGTGGGGCAATCCATTGCCTCGATGCGGAAACTGTCGTGTCGCGCATCGGCACTCGGCGTTTCGCTCAACCGGACCAGCGCAGGGACTGCAACCTTCGAAGAACAGCAGGAATCACCGCCGTGGGAGTGTTTGTGCACAGGCTGCAGTTTATGACTGTGATCGTGCCCGTCGCCGGGTTTGTGAATATGCAGGGAATCGCTCATTGGGTTGCGTCCATAAGAGTACCTGTTGCCAAGTAAAGACCCTGTAGCCACTATAGGGTCAAGCACCCTTTTTGGAGATCGTCGTCATGAAGATCGGAGAACTGGCGAAATTGACGGATTGCGCGGTAGAGACAATCCGTTACTACGAGCGAGAGAGCCTGCTACCGGAACCGGCACGCAGCGACGGCAACTACCGCGTCTACACCCAGGTCCACGCCGAACGCCTGACCTTCATCCGCAATTGCCGCACCCTGGACATGACCCTGGAAGAGATCCGCAGCCTGCTGGCCTTTCGCGACAGTCCGCAGGACCAGTGCGAAAGCGTCAACGCGTTGATCGACGAGCACATTCACCACGTGAAAGCGCGGATTGATGGGCTGATGGCGCTGCAGTCACAGTTGATCGACCTGCGCCAACGCTGCGGTGAAGGGCCGGAAATCGATCAATGCGGGATTTTGCAGCGGTTGGAAGTGAGTGGCGGGGTGGTGGCGACGGAGGTCGAACACTCGCATGTGGGCAGAAGCCACGGTCATTAAGTCATACGCAAAAACCAATGTGGGAGCGGGCTTGCTCGCGAAGGCGTCGTGTCAGTCAATATCAATGTCGACTGACACACCGC
>NZ_JBSVXG010000246.1:0-7852 GCF_054070595.1 Pseudomonas sp. SDO55104_S430
GCGGAGTGTCAGCCGACAATGATTTATCGGATGTACCGCTTTCGCGAGCAAGCCCGCTCCCACAGGGGAAAGCGCTGTGGTCTGAAGTGCAAGTGATCCTCGACCACCTGCACGAAATCGTCGCCCCCCGCCTGGATGCCTGCGGCCCGGCGGAAATGCGCGGCCTGCTCGACGCCCTCGGCGGCCGTTTCGTCCCGGCAGGCCCCAGCGGCGCACCGAGCCGTGGCCGCCTGGACGTGCTCCCCACCGGACGCAACTTCTATTCAGTGGACGTGCGTAACCTGCCCACCACCACGGCGTGGCGCATCGGCTTCCAGTCGGCCAACCTGATCCTCGAACGACACCTCCAGGACCATGGCGATCACCTGCGCCAGCTCGGCCTGTCGGTGTGGGGCACGGCGACCATGCGCACCGGCGGCGACGACATCGCCCAGGCCATGGCGCTGATGGGCGTACGCCCGGTATGGGCCACCGGTAGTCAACGGGTCGATGATTTCGAGATCCTGCCGTTGAGCCTGCTCGACCGACCGCGAGTGGACGTCACGCTGCGGGTGTCGGGGTTCTTCCGCGATGCCTTTGCCAATCTTATCCGCCTGTTCGACGCCGCCGTGCAGGCCGTTGCCGCGCTGGATGAGCCAGACGACCTGAATCCGCTGGCGGCGAAAGTGCGTGCTGAGCGTGAGGCCTTGCTGCAATCCGGGCTCGATGAAGACACTGCGCGACGTCAGGCCGGTTGGCGTATTTTCGGCGCCAAGCCCGGGGCCTATGGCGCGGGCGTGCAGGGCGCCATCGATGGGCGCCTGTGGCAGAGCCGTGAGGATCTGGCCGAGGTTTACCTGAACTGGGGCGGTTACGCTTATGGCGGCTCCGACGAAGGCACCGCCGCCCGCGAGCATTTCGCCCAGCGTCTGAGCCAGGTGCAGGCGGTGCTGCAGAACCAGGACAACCGCGAGCACGATCTGCTCGATTCCAACGACTATTACCAGTTCCAGGGCGGCATGCTCGCTGCTGTGGAGAGCCTCAGCGGCGAGGTGGCGGCCAGTTATCACGGCGACCACAGCCAGCCGGACTTGCCTCGAATTCGCACACTGAAGGAAGAACTGAGCCGGGTGATCCGCTCCCGCGCGGCCAATCCGAAGTGGCTCGAAGGCGTCAAACGCCACGGCTATAAAGGCGCATTCGAAATGGCCGCCACCGTGGACAATCTATTCGCCTTCGATGCCACCACGCAGTTGATCGACGATCACCAGTACGCGTTGCTGGCCGATGCCTATCTGCTCGACCCGGCAACCCGCGATTTCGTCCGCGAACACAACCCCCACGCCTTGCGCGACATGACCGAGCGCATGCTTGAAGCGCAGCAGCGAGGGATGTGGAAGGAGCCGGGGGAGTATCGTGAGGCGCTGGAAAATCTGTTGCTGGATATAGAAGAAGATGGCTGATCAACACAGATCCCCTGTGGGAGCGGGCTTGCCCGCGAAGGCGGTGTGTCAGTCGACACATGTATTGGCTGACACGACGCCATCGCGGGCAAGCCCGCTCCCACAAGGTTTGGCAGTGTTGCTGACAGAACAACGACCACGACAGAGAAAAGCACAATGACCGACACCCCCCATTTCCCCCTCTCCGCCGTGGTCGGCGCCGATGATTTGAAACTGGCGCTGTACCTCACCGCCATCGACCCGAAAATCGGCGGCGTGCTGATCGAAGGCCCACGAGGCATGGCCAAATCGACCCTGGCCCGGGGGCTGGCCGATCTGCTGGCCAGCGGTCAGTTCGTCACCTTGCCTCTGGGCGCCACCGAGGAGCGGCTGGTCGGCACCCTCGACCTGGACGCCGCCCTGAGCGAAGGTCGTGCGCAGTTTTCCCCCGGCGTGCTGGCCAAGGCCGACGGGGGCGTGCTCTACGTCGATGAAGTCAATCTGCTGCCCGATCACCTCGTCGACCTGCTGCTGGACGTGGCCGCCAGCGGCACCAACCTGATCGAGCGCGATGGCATTTCCCACCGGCACTCGGCGAAGTTCGTGCTCATCGGCACCATGAACCCGGAAGAGGGCGAGTTGCGCCCGCAACTGCTCGACCGCTTTGGCTTGAACGTCGCCCTCAGCGGTCACACCCCGCCGGCCGAGCGCGGGCAGATCATCCGCCGCCGCCTGGATTTCGACAGCGATCCCCAGACCTTTTGCGTCGAATGGGAAGGCCAGCAACACGATCTGCGTGAGCGTTGCCAGAAGGCGCGCAGTGCGTTGGCCAGTATTCCCCTGGATGACGCGGCATTGGCACAAATCACCGAGCGCTGTTTCGCCGCCGGCGTCGACGGCTTGCGCGCCGATCTGGTCTGGCTGCGCGCAGCCCGGGCCCACGCCGCCTGGCGCGGAGCCGAGGCGATTACCGAGGAAGATATCGACGCCGTGGCGGAGTTTGCCTTGCGCCATCGCCGTCGCGAGCACACGCCGCCTGCGCCGCAGTCCGGCCAATCGCCGTCGAATCAGAACACCAATCCTGGCGAAGGCCAGGGCGAGTGGGGCGAAATGCCCGCTCAGGCGCTGCCGACCGGCGCCCGTCGCGAAGTGCCGAGCTGGCCAAAAAAGCCCTAGGCATTCGCCCCCGGTCCGACGCGGGGGCGAATGCCAGACCCCGCGCCGGACGCCTCGATCATGGCAAACAGGGCAAGCGACACAGCGCCCGCGACGGCTCGGTCAACTGGCCCGGCACCTTGCTCAATGGCCGGCCACGGCATCGTTCGGATCTGTTGTTCCAGCTGCGCACCCGCTCACCCCATGAGCTGTGGCTGGTGATCGTCGATGCCTCGGCTTCGACCCGTCGGCATCAGGCGTTGAGTGATGCCAAGGGACTATTGGCGCAATTGTTCGATGATGCTTATCGACAGCGCGCGCGACTGGCTCTGATGACTGCCAGTGGCGCCGTGCCGAAATGGCAGGTGCAGGGGTTGAAGGCGTCCAGCGGTTTGCGTCACTGGCTCGATGGCTTGGGCGCGGGAGGTGGTACGCCGTTGCTTGCCGCATTGGAACAAGCGGGGAATTGGCTGGCGGCGCGGCAGAAGCGTTTTCCGGCGGAGCAACAGCGGTTGCTGGTGGTAACCGATGGACGCCTCAAGGATTGGTCGACGCTCAAGCCGCTGGACTGCCCGGGATTATTGATCGACATCGAACGCGGCCCGATCCGACTGGGACGCAGCAGGGTGTTGGCGGCGCAGTTGCAATCCGAATATCAACATATCGATGAGCCGCGCCCCCTTGTAGGAGCGAGCATGCTCGCGATGGACGTCAACGATAACGCGGGGTTTCAGGTTTCCAGCGTAATCGTTCACTACCATCGCGAGCGTGCTCGCTCCTACAGGGGGGGGGCGTCAATCAGGCGGAGGATGTCGCTGACCGACTCACCGTTACGACTGGAATCGGATTACGCATCAGCGTCCCCACCACCAGCGCAGCCAGCAGTCCCGCCAACCCCGCAACCAACAGCAGCAGGCTGAAACCTCCTACGAAGGCCTGACGGGCGAGGGGTTCGATCATCGCCTGCGCGGCCTGCGGCAAAAGGTTCATCGCCGCCGCCATATCACCAGCCACCACCCGCGAGGCAACCCCGTGGGTCTGCGCCAACCATTGCCCACCCTGGGCCGACAGGCTGTCATGCAGCAACTGTTCACTGTGGCCGGCCAGCAGCGCGCCATAGATTCCGATTCCCAGCATGATCGCGCTAAAACGCATGGTGGTGCTCATGCCCGAGGCCATGCCGGTGCGTTCGCGAGGCACGCAGGCCATGATGTTTTTCTGCGTATCGCCGTTGAGCAGGCCCGCACCGGCGCCGGTCACGGCAATCGCCAGGGCGAAGGGCAGGTAGCCGCCGCTGGATGCCGCCCAGGCGCTGAGCAGATTACCGCTGCCCACCAGCGCCAGTCCGGCCGCCATCATGTTCGCCGGGCTCACCCGTCCGGCCAGTCGCGCGCCGATCCGCGGGAAGATCAGCATGGTCACGGCAAATGGCAGCATGCCCAGGCCGGCGGCAATGGCGCTGAAGCCCAGACCGTTCTGCAGGTAGAACGGCAGCATCGTCATCATCACCTGGGCGCAGGCGGCATAGAAAAACATGCCGAGCAGGGCACCGATGAAGCGCGGATGACGGAACAGTTGCAGGTCGATCATCGGCCGCTGCTGCACGCGCTCGATCAGCACGAACAGCCCCAGCAGCGCCGCGCCACCCAGCAGGCGCATCCATGTCACCGAGTTGTTCCAGCCAATGCGGTTGGCTTCGATCAGGCCCCAGATCAGGCACAGCAGGCTGGCGCTGAATGCCAGGCTGCCCCACGGGTCGAGCCGTGCAGACTGGGTGTCGCGGGATTCCGGCACGGCGCGCCAGACCATGTACATCAGGAACAGGCCCACCGGCAGGTTGAGGTAGAAGATCCAGCGCCAGCCGACGTATTCGGTGATCAAGCCGCCCAGGGTCGGCGATGCGGTGGTCGCCACGCCCATGCAGATGCCCCAGAAGGCCCAGGCCTTGGCCCGTTCCACTTCATCGTGAAAGGTGTGGCCGATGGAAGCCAGCGCCGAGGTTAACAGCAACGCGGCACCGACGCCCTTGATCGCCCGGGCGATGTCGAGGAACAGGGCAGTGGGCGCGGCACCGCAACCAAGTGAGGCAAGAATGAAAATTACCAGCCCCCACATCAGCATTTTCTGTCGGCCGAAGCGGTCGGCCAGGCTTCCGGCGGGCAGCAGCAAGGCGGCGAAGGCGAGCATGTAGGCGCTGACCACCCACTCGATATCGGCGAAATTCGCCCCCAGGTCCCGAGCGATACTCGGCAAGGTAACGGCGACGATGTTGGTGTCGAGCACGATGAGCGAACACACCGCAGAAGCAGTGAGCAGGGTCAGGCGTGGGCTCACCCGGGGTTTGACGGACATGGCGGGCATTCTCTACTGTGAGGTTGCCTGCAGCTTATCGCCGGTTGGCAATGCCTTTGTTAGGCATGCGCCATCACTTCATTACCTTTGAGCTAATGCACCGAATGGACATCCGCCATTTCCGCTACTTCCTCGCCGTCGCCCGGCATCGCAATTTCACCCGCGCCGCCGAGCAACTGGGCATCGCGCCGCCGACCCTGACCCGGCAGATTCAGGACATGGAAGCGGAACTGGGGGCGCGGTTGTTCATACGTCAGGCACGGGACGTCAGCCTCACTGAAGCCGGTGCGGCGCTGATGATCGAGGCCGACGCCACGGTGCGCCAGTTCGAGTCGGCGCAGCGCAATGCGCAACGTGCCGGGCGTGGCGAAATCGGCCATATCGAGTTGGGTTACGTGGCGTCGGCGGTGTATTCCGGGCTGCTGCAAAAGCAGGTGCAGGGCTTTGCCGGCGAGTATCCGGATGTGAGCCTCAACGTGCGGGAAAGCCCGATGGCCAGCCTGGGTAATATGATCCTGGAGGGGCGTTTCGATCTGGGGTATGTCCGATTTCCACTAACCATGCCCGAAGGCATCGAGTCGGTGCGGCTGATGGCCGAGGGCTTCGTGCTGGCGTTGCCGGTCAATTCCTGGCTCAACCGCCTGCCGTCGATCAACTCGGTGCACCTGCAAAACGAAAACTTCATCCTGCCCGAACAGGTCATCGGCACCCTGCAGGTCGCCGCTCAGGGCAATTTCTCGCCCAGGCTCGGAGCGCAGCCCGGCGGGCTGGTGGCGGTGATCGCCCTGGTCTCCCTAGGGCAGGGGGTGGCGGTGGTGCCGGAATCCGTGGTCGGACACGTCAGTCTGCCGAACGTTACCTACAAGCCGATCGGCGATTGCGACGCCTCGTCATGGCTGGCCCTGATCCATCGCCGCTTCGAAAAATCGCCTGCGGTATTGCGTTACATCGAAAGAGTCCGCCACTCCGCCTGACCCCCTGTGGAGCTGCAGAAGTCTGCGATCTTTCACTCTTCTACAGATCTTGAAATGATTTCCCGCTGTGGGAAATGTCCCTGTCGCCTGTACGATTCAAGTCCTTTTCCCTTTTCAGGACCCGCATGAACACCCTCACGGAGCCCCCCAGTTCTCCTTTCTCCCTGCGCCCACGCGCGCTGCTGACGCACGCGAAACACCCGGTCTTTCGGCCTTCGAACACCCCGAACATTGCAACCCCACGGCCTCTGCGCCGCGCTTTGCCGTGCCCGGCATTCTGAATTCACTGAAGAGATCGAGATATTTATATGGAATGGTTAGCCGACCCCACCGCCTGGTTGGGCTTGTTGACACTGATTGTGCTGGAGCTGGTACTGGGTATCGACAACCTGGTGTTTATCGCGATCCTCGCCGACAAGTTGCCGCCGCATCAGCGTGACCGCGCGCGCATCATCGGTTTGTCCCTGGCGTTGATCATGCGCCTGGGCCTGCTGGCGAGTATTTCCTGGCTGGTGACCCTGACCCAGCCGCTGTTCGAGGTGTTCGGCAAGAGCTTCTCCGGACGTGACCTGATCATGCTGTTCGGTGGTGTGTTCCTGCTGTTCAAGGCCACCATGGAATTGCACGAACGTCTGGAAGGCCACGTCGGCCAGCGGACGGCCAACACGACTTACGCGCTGTTCTGGCCCATCGTGGCGCAGATCGTGGTGCTGGACGCGGTGTTCTCCCTCGACGCGGTGATTACCGCCGTGGGCATGGTCGATGAGCTGGCGGTGATGATGATCGCGGTGATCATTTCCATCGGCCTGATGATCGTCGCCAGCAAGCCGCTGACCCGCTTCGTCAACGCGCACCCGACCGTGATCATGCTGTGTCTGGGCTTCTTGATGATGATCGGCTTCGCCCTGACCGCCGAAGGCCTGGGCTTCCACATTCCGAAGGGCTATTTGTATGCGGCCATCGGTTTCTCGATCCTGATCGAGGTGTTCAACCAGATCGCCCGGACACGTCGCAAGCGTTCGATGCAGGGCTTGCGACCAATGCGCGAACGTACTGCCCACGCGGTGTTGCGTTTGCTCGGCGGGCGCAAGCTGGAAGCGGAAGAGGTCGGTGAAGAGATCGTCGACATGCTCGACAACGGCGAAGCGCCGAATGAAGAACTGTTTGACCGTCGCGAGCGGGTGATGATCAGTGGCGTGCTGCAACTGGCCGAACGGCCGATCCGCACCCTGATGACCGTGCGCGCGGATGTCGACCACATTGATCTGGCTGATGACGCCGAGAGCATTCGTACGCGGCTGATGCATTCGTCCTACTCGCGCCTGCCGCTGATTCGCAACGGCGCGGTGGATGAGCCGCTGGGGTTTGTGCACAAGAAGGAGCTGCTCAAGGAGTTCCTGGCCGGCAATCAGCCTGATCTGGCGCATCTGGCGCGTCAGACGATTAACCTGCTGGACAGCTACTCGATCCTCAATGCCCTGGAGCAGATGCGCAAGGCGTCTACGCACATTGCGTTCGTTGTCAATGAGTTCGGTGATTTTGTCGGCGTGCTGACCATGACCGATATTCTCGAGTCGATTGCCGGCGAGTTGCCGGATGCCAGCGAAATCGAAGGTCCGGATGTGGTCGAGGACAAGGGCGGGTTTGTGGTCAGCGGCGCCCTGAACCTGTCGCGGGTCCGCCAGCGCACTGGTTTTGCGGCGGAACCGACTGACGACTACCAGACCCTGGCCGGGCTGGTGGTGAGCCTGCTGGATCGGTTGCCGATGATTGGTGACAGCCATGAGTGGGAGGGGTGGCGGTTGACTGTGATGTCGGTTGAAGAGCGGAGGGTGACGCGGGTTTATCTGGCGCGTATCGGCGGGTAACCCTGCGGCGAGGCTGACGGACTCTTCGCGGGCAAGCCCGCTCCCACAGTGTTTTCGCGTCGTGCACTGGATTTGAGTACGA
>NZ_JBSVXG010000247.1:0-7808 GCF_054070595.1 Pseudomonas sp. SDO55104_S430
TACAGGATTTCGCCTGTCTGTAGGAGCGAGGCTTGCCCGCGAAGACGGCCTTGAAGACACCAGAAAGCTGTCTGAAGAAATACACAAGAACTGCCTGAGGAGATCCCCATGAACGCAGCCGTAGACGTTCTGCAATCCGCCCATCAGCACATCAACCGCGATCGCCTGTGGCAGTCGCTCATGGAGCTGGCCAAGCTCGGGGCCACGGTCAAGGGCGGGGTCTGTCGCCTGGCCCTGACCGATCTCGACCGCCAGGCCCGCGACACCTTTGTGAAGTGGTGCGAAGAGGCGGGCTGCAGCGTCAGCATCGATGCGGTGGGCAATATCTTCGCCCGTCGTCCGGGGCGCAATCCGGACCTGCCACCGGTGATGACTGGCAGCCACATCGACACCCAGCCCACCGGTGGCAAGTTCGATGGCTGCTTCGGCGTGCTGGCCGGCGTCGAAGTGCTGCGCACCCTCAATGACTTGGGCGTGGAAACCGAGGCGCCGCTGGAAGTGGTGGTGTGGACCAACGAAGAAGGCTCGCGTTTCGCCCCGTGCATGATGGGTTCGGGGGTGTTTGCGGAAAAATTCACCCTGGAAGAAACCCTGGCCAAGGTCGACGCCGAGGGCGTGACTGTGGGCGAGGCGCTCAATGCCATCGGCTATGCGGGGCCGCGAGTGGTCAGTGGTCACCCGGTGGGCGCCTATTTCGAAGCGCACATCGAGCAGGGGCCGATTCTCGAGGACGAACGCAAGACCATCGGCGTGGTGATGGGCGCCCTTGGGCAAAAGTGGTTCGACCTGAAACTGCGCGGCGTCGAAGCCCATGCCGGGCCTACCCCGATGCACCTGCGCAAGGATGCCTTGGTGGGGGCGGCGGTGATCGTCGGTGCGGTCAATCGCGCGGCGTTGGGCCATCAACCCCACGCCTGCGGCACCGTCGGATGCCTGCAAGCCTATCCGGGTTCACGCAACGTGATTCCCGGCGAAGTGCGCATGACCCTGGATTTCCGTCATCTGGAACCGGCGCGCCTGGATTCGATGATCGCCGAAGTCCGCGAGGTGATCGACACCACCTGCCAGGAACACGGCCTGACCTATGAACTGACCCCCACCGCCGATTTCCCGCCGCTGTATTTCGACAAGGGCTGCGTCGAGGCCGTGCGCGGCGCGGTGCAAGGCCTGGGCCTGTCGCACATGGATATCGTCAGCGGGGCAGGCCACGACGCGATCTTCCTCGCCGAGCTTGGCCCGGCGGGGATGATCTTCGTGCCGTGCGAAGGCGGCATCAGCCACAACGAAATCGAAAACGCCGCGCCGGATGATTTGGCGGCCGGGTGTGCGGTGTTGTTGCGGGCGATGCTGGCGGCGTCTGCGGCGGTGGCCAAAGGAGAACTGGCTGCCTGACGTAACACATCTCTCCATCTTGTATTCGAACCTGTGGCGAGGGGGCAAGCCACCTCGCCACAGGTAAATACCTGCACCAAAGGTTCTTCGCACGATTGCAGCCCCCGGTGGTCGTACATTTCAGGCCCCGTCGACCGAGTGGAGATGCAATGAACCAGGATGTCCTGATCACCGAAACCAATCGCCGCCAATTGCAGCAAATCATCGCCGGCCTCTCGGACGGGGTGATTCTGCTCGATCCCGATCAAAGCATTGTCTGGGCCAACGATGCCGCGCTGGCCATGCATGGCGTGGCGCAGATCAGCGACTTGGGCGCCGATGCCGAGCATTACACCAGCCGTTTCGCCTTGCGCTACCGCAACAACCATGTGGTCCCTGCTGACAGTTATCCGATCAACCGCGTGACCCGTGGCGAGATTTTCAGCGATGTACTGGTTGAGGTCAGCGCCGTCGCGGATGAGCAGGAGCGCGTCCGGTTTCTTCGCGTGCGCAGCATGGTGTTGACCGATCGCGAGGATCAGCCCGAGTCGCTGGCGCTGATCATGGATGATGTCACCGACTGGGTCAGCGCCGAGCAGCGCTTCGAGAGAACCTTTGCCGCCAATCCGGCGCCGGCGGTGATCTGCCGTCTCAGCGATTTGCGCTACATCAAGGTCAATCCCGGGTTTCTCGAGATGACCGGCTACACCCGGGACCAGGTGATCGGCACTTCCACCTACGAGCTGGACGTGCTGGAGCAGGCGCAAAACAAGGACTTGGCCAAGCAGCGTCTGGTGGAAGGCACGACCATTCCGCAAATGCAGGCCGAGTTGCGGCAGGCTGACGGTAGCAGCAAGCAAGTGATCGTCGCTGGTCAGCCGCTGGAGCTCAACGACGAACCCTGCATGTTGTTTTCCTTTGTCGACATCGAACCGCGTCATAAGGCCGAGCTCGCCTTGCGCCAGAGCGAGGAGCGTTTTGCCAAGGCATTCCGCCTGTCGCCGGTGCCGATCCTGGTGTGCGGCGCGGGCGATCAGGCCGTCCTCGATGTCAACGAAGCCTTCCTCGATGCCCTCGGTTACTCCAGCGAGGAAGTGCTGGGGCAGAGCATCACGCAGATCGACTTCATCGAAGATAAAGGCGCGCGCATGCGCCTGTTCGCGGCTCTGGAGAAAACCGGGCGTCTGGACCGTATCGATGTGCGGGTGCGCAGGAAAGACGCGGGGCTGATCGATTGCGCAGTGTCGGCAGACACCGTGAACATCCAGGACAGTCCCTGCTACCTGCTGGTGTTGATGGACATTACCGAGCGCAAGCGCACCGAACTGGAGCTGGTGTCGGCCATTGAAGAAGTGATGAAGGACGCGTCCTGGTTCAGCCGCACGCTGATCGAAAAACTGGCCAATGCGAAGAACGTCAATTCGCCCCGGCTGCCCAGCGTGTCGTTCACCGATCTCACCGCCCGGGAGCGTGATGTGTTGGGGTTGATCTGTGAAGGTCTGGCGGACAAGGAAATTGCCGCACGGCTGAAACTGGCGCCAAACACAGTGCGCAATCACGTGGCGACGGTGTATTCCAAGCTCGATGTGCACAGCCGTAGCGAGGCGATCGTCTGGGCGCGTGAACGCGGTTTGTTCTCCGGCAGCGGGAAATCGAAGGATTGAGGGTAAGGTGCAAATGCACTAGCTGGAGGGGTGCAATTTGATGTGTTGAGCACGGGCGACGGCTCCTAGGCTGCAAGGGTACGACAGGTGTTTGCCAATGCCTGCGTGTCCCTGCGAAACAACCGAAGGAATGCCCTGATGAATCTGCACCCCGAATTATCCCTGTGCCGGGATCTGAACCCATGATGACGCTGGCCCAACTGCGCATGCTGATCGAACGCAGTTTTTCGCCCCGCGCCTGTGATTGCAGCATCACCGGCGATCATTACCTGACCGTCAAGCTCTACCACCCCCTCTCAGGGCAGGTGGATCTGGTGGTCAGCGGCTTGAACATGGCCACCTTGCAGTCAGCGGATTCGGTGGCCGCGCTGATCGAAGAGCTGCGATACGAACTGGAGAGCAATACCCTGAATCGCCCGGATCCGGTGATGTAAGAACTGTCAGGTTTTCATGGCGTTGGCCAATGATTGGGCTATAAGTGTTACGCAAATACTTTTTTTGTGACAGCTACGCGGATTTTTCGCGCAGGTGCCGTGGTCACAAAAAGGGTGTCTACCACTTATCGCGGGTCAACCTATGAAAACTCTTGGGAAACGCGTTTTTGCACCTCTGGCACTCTGCACGGCGCTGCTCGCCGGCTGCTCCAGTCCGCCACCACCTCCTCCCGCCGCACCGCCACCTGCTCCGGTTCGCACCTGCCAGGACATGGATAAAACCGATGTGCTGGGCGATGCGCGCGACGAAAACGGCGAGATAACGCGCGTCACGACCACCACGCGCTGCGTCACCCAGTAACGTCGGGCGCCGCCGTCCTTGAAGCACCGTGTCGAGAAAATCGTTCTTGTCGCCGATCTTGTCGGCACGGCTGTTTTTGCCATCGAAGGTGCGATCAGTGCCATGCGCAGCGGCCTCGACCTGCTCGGGGTGATGGTGATCGCCTTCATCGTTGCCTTGGGTGGCGGCGTGACCCGGGACCTGCTGATCGGCGCCACGCCGCCCAACGCCGTGGCCAACTGGCGTTATCCGGCCCTGGCGTTTTTGATGGGCGGGTTGGCGTTCATTTTTCATGAGCAGGTACTGGGCTGGTCTGGCTCGACGCTGATCGTGCTCGATGCCGCAGGCCTGGCGCTGTTCGCTGTGGCGGGGGCGCAGAAGGCTTTGAACCACGGAATCTCGCCGTTCGTGTCGATGCTGATGGGTACCATCACGGGCGTGGGTGGCGGGGTTATCCGCGATATCGTGCTGGCGCGGATACCGGTGGTGCTGCAGGTGGATCTGTATGCGAGTTCGGCGTTCGTCGGCGCTGCCGTGCTGATCATCGGCCGACGCTGCGGGGTGCCACCGGTGGCAGCGGCGCTACTGGCGGGCGCGGCCTGCCTGGCGTTGCGCTTGCTGTCGGTGCATTTTGGTTGGCAGCTGCCAAAAATTATAAATACCTGACCCGATCCCTGTGGGTGCGAGCCTGCTCGCGATGACGGTGTGACATCCAACCTCAATGCTGGCTGACAGACCGCTATCGCGAGCAGGCTCGCACAGAAGTATTTGTGGTCAGGAAATCAGGAAAGGAACCCACCATCCACGTTCAGCGAAACACCCGTGGTGTAGCTGGACGCATCGCTGGCCAGGTACAGCACGGCGCCGGCCATTTCGCTCGGGTCTGCCACGCGCTTGAGCGGGATCTGTGCCAGGGCGGTGTTGAGGATGGCTTCGTTCTTGACCAGCGCCGAGGCGAACTTGGTGTCGGTCAGGCCCGGGAGCAGGGCGTTGCAGCGGATGCCGAACTGCGCGCATTCCTTGGCGAAGACCTTGGTCATGTTGATCACCGCCGCCTTGGTCACCGAGTAGATGCCCTGGAACACGCCCGGCGAGACGCCATTGATCGACGCAACGTTGATGATGCTGCCGCCACCGTTCTCGCGCATCAGCTTGCCGGCTTCCACCGACATGAAGAAATAGCCGCGGATGTTGACGTCGACGGTCTTCTGGAACGCGCCGAGGTCGGTGTCCAGCACGTTGCAGAATTGTGGATTGGTCGCCGCGTTGTTGACCAGGATGTCCAGGCGGCCGAACTGTTCCTTGATGCCGGCGAAGACCTGGCTGATCTGTTCCATTTCCCCGATGTGGCAGGCAATGGCGGTGGCCTTGCCGCCGGCGGCGATGATCGCATCGGCCACGTGCTGGCAGCCTTCGAGCTTGCGGCTCGAAACGATCACATGGGCACCTTGCTGGGCCAGCAGTTTGGCGATGGCCTCACCAATGCCGCGGCTGGCGCCGGAGACGAAAGCGATCTTGCCGTCGAGGTCGAACAACTGAGTCTTGGACATGGAATTCCCTTGAGAGTCTTGTTATAGGCCTGATGTGCAATGGAAGAAGCGATCAGAGGCTGGATTTCTGGATGACCTGCAAGCTCATCTGCTCCAGCAGTTTGTTCATGTGAATGAACTGCGCGAAGCGTTTGTCCTGGGTCTGGCCGTGGTAGAAGCGGTAGTAGATCTGCTGCACGATGCCGGCCAGGCGGAACAGGCCGTAGGTGTAGTAGAAATCGAAATTGTCGATCTGGATCCCGGAGCGTTCGGCGTAGTAATCGACGAACTCACGGCGGGTCAGCATGCCCGGCGCGTGACTCGGCTGGCGGCGCATCAGCTGCACGGGCGCGGGGTCGCCGGCTTCGATCCAGTAGGCGAGGGTGTTGCCCAGGTCCATCAGCGGATCGCCAAGGGTGGTCAACTCCCAGTCGAGCACACCGATGATCTGCATCGGGTTGTTCGGATCGAGAATCACGTTATCGAAACGGTAGTCGTTGTGCACGATGCTGGAGGTCGGGTGATCGGCCGGCATCTTGTCGTTGAGCCAGGCCTTGACCGCTTCCCAGTGCGGCGCGTCCGGGGTCAGGGCTTTCTCGTATCGGTCGCTCCAGCCCTTGATCTGCCGGGCCACGTAACCTTCGGGCTTGCCCAGATCGCCCAGGCCGTAGGCGTTGTAATCGACGCGATGCAGTTCAACGAACTTGTCGATGAAGCTCTTGCACAGCGCTTCGGTTTTCGCGGAGTCGAAGCCCAGTTCCGGCGGCAGTTCCGAGCGCAGGATTATCCCCTTGACCCGCTCCATCACGTAGAACTCGGCGCCGATCACCGAGTCGTCGGTGCAGTGCACGTAAGCCTTCGGGCAATACGGAAAGCCGTCGCGCAATTGATTGAGGATGCGGAATTCACGTCCCATGTCATGGGCGGACTTGGCCTTGTGGCCGAAGGGCGGCCGGCGCAGGACGAATTCCTGCTCCGGGTATTCGATCAAGTAGGTGAGGTTCGACGCACCGCCGGGGAACTGGCTGATCTGCGGCAGACCGGTGAGGCCGGGAATGTGCGCCTTGAGGTACGGATCGATCAGGCTGGCATCGAGTTCTTCGCCGGAGCGGATACGGGTGGACTGGTCAGTAAGCGCCATGCTTATCCCTTCTGCTTATTCTGGAGGCCTCAAACTATTGGCTAATCTAATGCGCGTACCCGGCAGCCACAACCACGAACGGCCCTTATAGGTGAGCGTGTTGCCGGGCAATCATTGCTTTTGATACACCTGTTTGAATTGTCCTACACCATGGCGTTTTTCAGGCCGCGCGGCAACTCGATCGGGGTCAGCACGGGCTTGCCGGAGAAGAACGCCACGAGATTACGGCCTACCAGTTCGACGGTGCCCTGGGTGGCTTCCGGCGACAGGCCGGCGACATGCGGAGTCAGGATCACGTTGCTCAGGGTCTTGAGCGCGTCCGGCACCTGAGGCTCGGCATCGAACACGTCCAGGGCCGCACCGGCAATGCGCCGTTGCTCCAGAGAAGTGATCAGGTCGGCGGTGACCACCACGCTGGCCCGGGCGATGTTCACCAGAAATCCGTTGGGCCCCAGGGCGTCGAGGACCTGGCGGTTGACCAGGTGCTGGGTACCCAGGCCGCCGGGGGTGGCGATGATCAGGAAGTCCGAGGCGCGTGCCAGTTCGGTGGGGGTCGAACAGAACTCGTAGGGCACGTCGTCGCGATGCTGGCGGTTGTGGTAGCACACGCTCATGTCGAACCCCGCCGCGGCGCGCTTGGCGATGGCCAGGCCGACCGCGCCCAGACCGAGAATGCCAAGGCGTTTGCCGGCGAGGGAAGGGCGCATGATTTTCGGCCACTCGCCCCGGCGCACGGCGGCGTCGCAGCGTGGCACGTCGCGCACCAGTGACAGCAGCAGGGCCATGGCGTGGTCGGCGACGGAGGAGGCGTTGACCCCGGCGCCGTTGGTGACGGTGATGCCGCGGTCGGCGGCGGCTTGCAGGTCGACCATTTCATAACCTGCGCCGATCACGCAGATGATCTTCAGTTTGGGCAGGGCGGCGATTTCATTGGCAGTCAGGCCCAGTGGGCCGCGGGTCAGCACCGCGTCGATCCCGGCTCCGTGGCGTTTGATGGCTTCGGCGCGCTCGGCGGGGGTCGGGGCCAGAATCAGGTGAAACCCCTGATGTTCGAGGATGGGCAGGTAATCGTTGATGGTCTCAACCAGTACCAGTACGGTTGCGGTCATGCTTGGCTCCTTTAGGCATGGATATCGGGCTCGAACGTCCAGTGAGATTGCTGCCTGCCGGGCGATTTGGCAATCGTCACATTCGAACCAGTGTAGGAGCTGCCACAAACAGCGATGGTTGCTTCAACACCATTACCAGGAACACCGCAAAACCTGTAGGAACGAGGCTTACCCGCGAAGGCGGTGTGTCAGGAAAAGCAGATGTGACCGACCTGGCTCC
>NZ_JBSVXG010000248.1:0-7702 GCF_054070595.1 Pseudomonas sp. SDO55104_S430
TGAACAGTCAACATGGATGTTGAATGTAACGGCCTCTTCGCGGGCAAGCCTCGCTCCTACAGGGGGTTTACGCGCTGATCATACGAGCCCGCATCACGTCGTACGCCAAGTGGTAGATGTAGGTGTACGGCAGGAAAAACAGCAACACACCGATATCCAGCAAGAACGCCTGCCACAGGCTGATGTTCAGCCACCACGCGATCAGCGGCACGCCCAGTGCCACCAGGCCTCCCTCGAACAGCAGCGCATGCACCACCCGCGTCCAGGCGTTGTGGGTGATGGAAAAGTGCTTGAGCACACGATCGAAGTAGCCGTTGAACACGACGTTCCACGCGAGGGCCAGTGCGGCCATGGCGATGGTCACCACGCCCATGTCGAGCATCGGCTTGTCCATGATCCACGCCAGCAACGGGGTACAGATCAGGATCGCGAGCAGTTCGAAACCGATGGCCTGGAAAATACGTTCAGTGATGGATTTGTTGGCAGTCATGACCGACTCCCTCATGTGGGTGTGGTTGCCATGGTCCGATATCGCACCGATACTTCATAACCAATAACCATCGATCAAGGCGATAGTTCATGGCTTCCCAGGAAGTGTTGCAGGCGTTTGTCCAGGCGGCGACACAGGGCTCGTTTTCCGCGGCGGCGCGCAAATTGGGCCGCAGTCAGTCCACGGTCAGCGCGGCGGTGGCGAGCCTTGAGATCGATCTGAATCTGATTCTGTTCGATCGCAGTAGCCGCAAGCCGACCCTGACTCCTGCCGGGCACGTGATGTTGCAGCGGGCCGAAGAGATCCTTGCCGCTACCAGTCGACTGGAAATGACTGCCAGCCAGTTGTCCCAAGGGGTCGAGGCGAAACTGACGGTGGCGTTGTCCGACACCTATCAGTCGGACCGCTTCGAGGCGGCGCTGAGTGCGTTCGAGCAGCGTTATCCGGATCTGGAGCTGGAGTGTCTGATCGCCGAATGCGATGACTTGGTGGCATTGGTGCAGAGCGGTCGGGCGAATGTCGCGTTTGCCGAGATGCAGGAGAGTTATCCGCCGGATCTGGTGAATTCAACGGTGGACGAACGCACGGAAATCGCCCTGTTCGTCTCGCCTGCGCATCCGTTGGCGACGACGGCCGATATCGATCAGGACGTGCTGCAACAGCACCGTGAGTTGCGACTGGCGACCATCGTCAATCCCTATGAAAGCCGCGCCAGGGGACGGGTCTGGTCGGCGCCGAGTTACCTGATGCTGCTGGAAATGGCCCAGGGTGGATTTGGCTGGGCACCGCTACCGCGCTGGCTGGTGGAGCGGTTCGGGCCGGGGACGTTGCAGGAGCTTGAAGTGCGTGGGTGGCCGAAAACGGTGTATGTGGATGCACTGTGGTCGCGGCTCAATCCGCCGGGGCCGGCGGGGAGCTGGTTGTTGGGGAAGATGCTGGAGTGAAGGTCCTGCGGACCATCGCGGGCAAGCCCGCTCCCACAGTGATGGGTGGTGTTTACAAGTTTTTGTGAACGACTCAAAAACCTGTGGGAGCGGGCTTGCTCGCGAAGGCGGCGTGTCAGTCACCATCAATGTTGAAAGTGCCGGCCTCTTCGCGGGCAAGCCCGCTCCCACAGTGGTTCGGTGGTGTTTACAAGTTTTGTGAACGACTCAAAAACCTGTGGGAGCGGGCTTGCCCGCGATGAGGCTTGTGAGATCACCTCACTCCAACGCCCTAAGCCGAGCCTCTATAAACCGCCGCTCCGGCACCTGCTGGGTCAGCTCCAGCGCCCGCTCATACGCCGCACGCGCCTGCTCAACCCTCCCCAACTGCCGACAAAACTCGGCCCGCGCCGAGTGCGCCAGGTGGTAATCCTGCAGCTCACCGCGCTCCAGTATCGCCTCGACCAATTCCAGCCCCGCCAACGGCCCATCGCGCCTGGAGATGGCTGCCGCGCGGTTCAGTTCGATGACAGGCGATGGCACTACCCGCAACAGCACGTCATACAGCCCGACGATCTGCTCCCAATCCGTCTCATCCACCGACGGCGCTTCGGCATGCACGGCAGCAATCGCCGCTTGCAGGCAATACGGCCCGAACCGCCGGCTCCCCAGCGCCCGTTCCACCAGCGCGCAACCTTCGGCGATCATCTCGCTGTCCCACAAACTGCGGTCCTGCTCATCAAGCAAAATCAGCTCACCACTGGCCGAAGTCCGCGCCACCCGTCGCGACTCGTGCAGCAACATCATCGCCAAAAGCCCCATGACCTCCGGCTCCGGCAATAACTCCATCAACAACCGCCCAAGACGAATCGCCTCGCGGGTCAGATCCTCCCGCGTCACTTGCGCCCCACCGGACGCCGAATACCCCTCGTTGAACACCAGATAAATCACCCGCAGTACGCTATCGAGGCGCTCGGGCAATTCCGCCAGGGACGGCACCTGATAAGGGATTTTCGCGTCGCGGATTTTCGCCTTGGCGCGCACGATGCGCTGGGCGATGGTGGCCGGTGCCGAGAGAAAAGCCCGGGCGATTTCTTCCGTGGTCAGGTCGCACACTTCACGCAGGGTCAGCGGCACCTGAGCGTCCGCCGCCAAGGCCGGGTGACAACAGGTGAAGATCAGGCGCAGGCGATCGTCTTCCACGTCTTCGTCACTCCAGTCGGCCTGTTCCAGCTCTTCGAGCTGCGCGACCAGCATCGGACGCGAGGCGGCGAAGCGCGCGCGCCGGCGCAGCACATCGATGGCCTTGAAGCGCCCGGTGGACACCAGCCAGGTGCGCGGATTGTCCGGCACGCCGTCCTTCTGCCAGCGCTCGACCGCGACGAAGAACGCCTCGTGCAAGGCCTCTTCGGCAAGATCGAAGTCACCGAGCAGGCGGATCAGGGTCGCCAGGATGCGCCGCGATTCCTGGCGATAGACCTGCTCGACCCGCGCCTGCACCGATGCCGGCATCTCAGACATTCAACTGCCGTACGGGACGCACTTCGACGCAACCCACCCGGGCCGCCGGGATGTCGCCGGCCACCTGCAAGGCTTCGTTCAGATCCCGGGCATCAATCAGGTAGAAGCCGGCCAGTTGCTCCTTGGTTTCGGCAAACGGCCCGTCGGTGATCGACAGCTTGCCGTTGCGCATGCGCACGGTGGTGGCGGTCTGCACCGACTCCAGCGCCTCGGCCGCAACCATCCGGCCGCTGCCCTGAACCGACTCGGCGTAGGCCATGCACTCCTCGTCCTTGGGGCTTTCCGGCAGCGAATGCAGCAGGCGCTCATCGCTGTAGACCAGGCATAGGTATTTCATCGCGCTCTCCTGAACCAAGTATTCAAATCAGGGCTGCAGATTGAACAGCGCAGCGCCGCTTTCCATGTCGAACGGTGCCGACCAGTGTTCGTGGACAATGCGCCATTGCCCTGCTTCACGGCGATAGCAGGCGCTCACGCGCATCCAGCAGGCCTGGGTTTCGCCCTGCTCGTTGGTGCCGCCGCAATGGGCCAGCCAGTAAGCGAAGGCGATGTGTTCGTCGGCCACGACCGTCATGTGGTCGAAATCGAACTTGTGCGGACCGGCGCACATTTCCATGCAGGCCTGCCAATGCGCGCGATAGGCCGCCTTGCCGCGAAATTGCAGGGCCTTGACCGCATCGAAGGAGACGATGTCATCGCCATAGAAGCTCATGATCCTGTCGACGTCCTTGGCCACGACGGCCTGGCGGAAAGTCTCGATCAGGGTTTCGATTTCTTGGGTTGCGCTCATGGTGGTTCTCCGTGGTTTTTGTTTTGAAGACACACTTAGTCGTCTGGCGATCCAGCGAATCGACAGATGAAATAAAAATAATCCAAAGCGGCGGAATCGCTAGAATCGAGGCTCATTCATGCAGGAAAAAGGACACTTCCATGACAGCTGAACTCGTGCCTTACGAAAGCCTGACGGCGTTGCAGCGCCAGCAGGTCGAGGCGATTGAGGTTCATCCGCAGCAGATCAAGTACTCCGGCGACATTCACGGTGCGCTGCACACCCTGCTGTCCCGGCCGGGCCCCGGCGTTAAAGGATTTGCCCTGCTGGCAAACGACATTCCCGTGGCCTTTCTGCTGCTCAAGCGACCGCCGGCGCTGCCGGCGTGGGCCAATGAACACAGCGCCACGCTGCATGCGCTTCAGGTCGATCAACGGGTTCAGGGCAAGGGTTATGGCAAGGCTTGCCTGCAGGCGCTGCCCGCCGCAGCGCGTGAGGCCTGGCCGGAAATCCGGGGACTGGAGTTGTCGGTGGATGCGGACAATGAATCGGCGATTGGGCTGTATGCCAGGTATGGTTTTGTCGACAGTGGCGAGGCGTACAGGGGGCGGATCGGCTACGAGCGGCGGATGGGGATGATCTTCTGAAATCCTCTGCTCTCTGTAGGAGCGAATTTATTCGCGATGGTCGTTAACGATGACGCGGGGAACCTGATTCCCCGCGGTGTTCTTGCGTGCATCGCGAATAAATTCGCTCCTACAGCGGAGAAGCACTGCGGTGGAATCAGAGGGTCAGCACCATCTCATGCCACGCCATGCCGCCATGGTCGGACGCCGATGGCTTGATGTAGGCAAACCCGAACCCGGCATACAGCGGAATATGCCGTTCCTTGCACATCAGATGAATGGTCGCCTTGCCCATCCCCTTCATGCGCTCGATGAACTCGGCCATCAACAGTTTCGCCAGTCCCTGCCCCTGAAAATCGGGGTGCACCACCACCGACATGATCACCACGTTCGGGCCCGCCGGGTCATGGCCGATCAGCTCCTTGAATGCTTCGTCGGACATTTCCACCTGAAACGCCGCGCCGGAATTGATGAAACCGGCCACCACGCCATCCACTTCAGCCACGATGAAACCTTCTGGCCAGGTGGCGATGCGGGTAGCGATTTTCTCCCGGGTCGCGGCTTCGTCGCCTTCGTAGGCAAGGGTTTCGATGGCGTAGCAGCGGTCCAGATCGGCGGGGGTGACGTTGCGGATGACGGTGTTCATGGCGGCTCGGAATCGGCGTGGGAAAGGCCGGGAATCATATCAGCCACTGAACGACATCGAGAGACGAATCGCCAGACTCGCCTCTCGATTAAGGTTCAAGCGGTAATCGGCAGCCAGATTTCAATAGTGCCGGTGTTGAGCTGCGGGTTGAAATCCGCGCTGTAGCGCTCGAACTCCGGGCCCGATGAGTGCTGGTAGCCGGATTGCGGCAACCAGGTGCCATGGATGTACTGGAAAACCTGCGGCAATTGACTCAGCGGGCCCTTGTGCTCGAACACCGCGTATTGCTGGGGCTGGATCTCGACCCAGCGGTAGGTGTCCGGCAGATCGTCGAGTTTGCTGATCGCCACCCCGGCGAGGTAATCGAAGCCGCCCTGGCCGTCGAAATTGAAGCCGACGCCGTAGGTCTCGTCGCCTTTCTGCCCCGGAACGTTGCCGCAATGGGACGCGAATTTTTCCCAGAGCGCGGGAATGTCCTTGACGGTCTGCTGGTTGAATCGTCCGCCTAATCCTGCGATCAGCTGAAAGTGACCATGTTCGATACGTGGTTCGGCCAGTTCGACGCGTGTTTGCTCATCCATGGCTCGACTCCTGAAGGGAAAAAGTGGGTTCGGCTGGGAGTATAGAGGCCAAACCCGATTCGCCAACTTACAGGGAGTGCAACTGCTCGACGGCGCCGGAACCGACGAACTCGTTGTAACCCGATTGAATCACGTAGACCGCGAAATAGCAGAAGATCGCTGCCGATGCCATGTAGGAATAGCGCAGCAGCTTGTCGCCCAGCAACTTGCCGCCGTGGCTTGCCGCAAAGCACAGACCGGCGCACCACAGCAGCCCGGCGCAGAGGAAACCACCCAGGAACAATGCAGAACTCAGGGGACCACCACCGCCGGAGCGGGCAATCAGCGTGCCGCCCACCGCGGCGAACCAGAGGATCGCGCTGGGCGACGACATGGCGAGGAAAATCCCGCGAAAGAACTCCTTGCGATGGGAGTTGTTGCCGACCTCGGCGGTTTCGGCCAGCAGCGCCTCATGGTGGATCGCCGAATAAATCATCTTCGCCGCGAAATACACCAGCAGCGCCGAACCGCCGATCCACAACACCCAACGCACGGTTTCATATTGCAGCAGAACGGTCATCCCGGCCAGCGCCAGCACCGCGTAGATCAGGTCACCGACGCAGGTGCCCAGGCCCAGAGCGAAGCCCTGAAAATAGCCGCGTTGCATCGCCAGAGTGATCATCGCGATGTTGGCCACACCAATGTCCAGGCACAGCGAAAGGCTCAGCAAGAAGCCGCTGGTGAATTCCATCTAACCCTATCCTTCGGAAAAATTTGTTTACATCGAGGCTGGACAGTCTGTCACAGCTGCCCGTACATTGCGCCCCAGGCCACCGCAGTGGCCAGCGTCGCTCGGACGGTTCCGGGCGCTTACGTTATCGAGGCAACAATGGCCGAACAAGGTTCGCCGCGCCGCTTTGCGCGCATAGATCGACTCCCCCCCTACGTTTTCAACATCACTGCCGAGCTGAAGATGGCCGCCCGTCGTCGTGGCGAAGACATCATCGACTTGAGCATGGGCAACCCCGACGGCGCCACCCCGCCGCATATCGTCGAAAAACTGGTCACCGTCGCCCAGCGCGAAGACACCCACGGCTACTCGACATCCAAGGGCATCCCGCGTCTGCGTCGGGCGATTTCCAACTGGTACAAGGACCGCTATGAGGTCGAGATCGACCCCGAGAGCGAAGCCATTGTCACCATTGGTTCCAAGGAAGGCCTGGCGCACCTGATGCTGGCAACCCTGGACCAGGGCGACACGGTGCTGGTGCCCAACCCGAGCTACCCGATCCACATCTACGGTGCCGTGATTGCCGGCGCCCAGGTGCGTTCGGTGCCGCTGGTGCCGGGCGTGGACTTCTTCGATGAGCTGGAGCGAGCGATTCGCGGCTCGATTCCGAAGCCGAAGATGATGATTCTCGGCTTCCCGTCCAACCCTACCGCGCAGTGCGTGGAGCTGGATTTCTTCGAACGGGTGATCGCCCTGGCCAAGCAGTACGACGTGCTGGTGGTGCATGACCTGGCCTACGCCGACATCGTCTACGACGGCTGGAAAGCCCCGTCGATCATGCAGGTACCTGGCGCCAAGGACATCGCGGTGGAGTTCTTCACCCTGTCCAAGAGCTACAACATGGCCGGCTGGCGCATCGGTTTCATGGTCGGCAACCCGGAGCTGGTCAACGCCCTGGCCCGGATCAAGAGCTACCACGACTACGGCACCTTCACCCCGCTGCAGGTCGCGGCGATTGCCGCGCTGGAAGGCGATCAGCAATGCGTGCGCGACATCGCCGAACAGTATCGGCAGCGGCGTAACGTGCTGGTCAAGGGCCTGCATGAACTGGGCTGGATGGTCGAGAATCCGAAGGCTTCGATGTACGTCTGGGCGAAGATTCCTGAGGCTTATGCCCACATGGGCTCGCTGGAATTCGCCAAAAAGCTGCTGGCCGAGGCCAAGGTCTGCGTCTCGCCGGGGGTGGGTTTTGGTGAGTATGGCGATGATCATGTGCGCTTTGCGCTGATCGAGAACCAGGACCGGATTCGCCAGGCTGTGCGGGGGATTCGCGGGATGTTCAGGGCGGATGGCCTAGCCAAAAACACTTAACCCTGTGGGAGCGAGCCTGCTCGCGATAGCGGTCTTTCTGTGACATTCACAGTGACTGATACACCG
>NZ_JBSVXG010000249.1:0-7670 GCF_054070595.1 Pseudomonas sp. SDO55104_S430
GGGTCGCGAAGCGGCCCCAAAAAAATGGGACTGCTGCGCAGTCCAACGGGGGCAAGCCCCCTCGCCACAAACGCCCCAAAAAAAAGCGGACAGCCTGGGCTGTCCGCAAAATGCGCACATTGAGAGGAGCTTATCGCAACAGCGTCAGAACACCGACTGAATTTTCAGGCCGGCGACCAGTGCGTTGTCCACTTCATCCACACCGCCTGGATGAGTGATGTATTGCAGGTTCGGGCGTACGGTCAGCCAGTTGGTGACGTGGAAACCGTAGTTCAGCTCGTAGTTGTACTCGGTCTCGCGCAGTGGCGAGAACAGCGGGTCTTCGTAGTTGCTGACACCGTTGGCGGTGTTGGTCAGTTCGGCGTTTTTCTTCACGTCATCGTTGACATGGATACGGGCGAAACCGATGCCGACGTCATCTTTCGGACGTGCATCGAACGGGCCCTTGTACACGAACATCAGCGACTGATAGTTGTCGACGACGTTGGTGTCCTTGTCGTGGAAAGTGGCGTTTGCGGCGATGTTCAGACCGCGGGAAGAATCGCCGTTGTGGCTGGTGAGTTGCTGCTGCGCGACGAACCAGTAGCCGTGCTTGCTGCTGTGGCTGCGGTAGGCATTGCCGGAGGTGGCAGCATCGTTGCCGTTTTCGTCTTCGCGAACGTCATCGGCCTTGGCCGTGCTCTTGTAGTAACCGACACGGTACTCGCCCGGCAGGTTGCCAGGGTTCGGCAGCCAGACCAGTTCAACCGGCAACACGGTACCTTTGGTGCCGCTGCCGCTGAGCTTGAAACCGTTGCCGTGTTCAAGCTGCGAAGGGTTCTGGTTGTACGCACCGATCTGCGCATACCACTCAGGCGAGATGTTGTACTTCACGCGGATCGCCGCCTGGCTGATCGGCCAGTTGTACCAGATGTTGGTGGCCCAGTTACCCACTTGCGAGCCGCAGAACGCCAGGTTCTGGAATTCGCACGGGAAGCTGTTGAAGTCTTCGCCTTCACCAAAGTAACCGGCCTTGACGTCCAGCTTGTTGTCCAGGAACTGGTGCTTGATCCACAGCTGGGTCAGACGAACCATGTGGCCACGGCCGTAGACTTCCTGGGACGAACTCAACGTGCCCGCGCGCGGATCGCCGATGCGGTCGTTGGAGATGTTTTCGCCGTTACGGTTGGTCAGCTGGATCTTGGCCTGGGTGTTGTCCCAGCCGAGCAGCTTTTGCAGATCCAGCGCCGCGCCCAGACCGAACTGGTCGGCGTAACGCGCAGTCTTGTCGTCGTTGAAACCACCGTGCAGGTTGCCACCCACTTCACCGACGTAGTCCATTTTGATGTCGATACCCTGCTCGATCAGCCGGGTCCGTTCACCACCCCAATCGCCGGTCATCCATTCCGAATCGGCGCTAAACGCTTCAGCTGCGTGGACGCTACCGGCCAGGGTCATCGCGGCAATCGCGGATAACTGGCAGATAAGCTGAGCGTTGTTGTTCTTCTTCATCCCTACATCCTCGTTTTATTGTTATTAAGTTTTTACTTCACTAACGCGGTTACAACGGTTGTGACGGGCGACAGGCCGTCCGCCACGGATTCCCCCTCTAACCTGTAGGAGCTAGCTTGCTCGCGATGGTCGTCAACTATGACGCTGGCACCCTGACGCCCCGCGGTGCCTTGTCATCCATCGCGAGCAAGCTTGCTCCTACAGGTCTCTATCTCAGCGGCCTTTGAATTGAGTGACGTTGGCAGCGTGTTTTTCAGCTTGTGGAAGACCGGCAGCCCCCAGGCGTTCACCGGTCTTGGCATCGAACAGCAGCACTTTCGACGGATCGAATTGCAGGGTCAGGGTCTCGCCCACTTGCGGCGCAACGTCCGGCGAGAGACGGCAGCAGACTTTGGTGTCGTTGAGATTGACGAAGACCAGAGTGTCCGGCCCGGTCGGTTCGGTGACCTGGACTTCGGCGCGAATGGTCGGCAAACCATTGGCCTCGGTGCCGGCCAGCGAGATCTGCTCCGGGCGCATGCCGAGGATCACTTCGCGGTCTTCCAGACCTGCGTCCTGCATGCCCAGCGGCAATTCGCAGCGCGCCTGACCACTGTCGAGCAGCGCCACCAGGCGACCGTCCTTGCGTTGCAGACGCAGCGGGATGAAGTTCATCGGCGGCGAACCGATGAAGCTCGCCACGAACAGGTTGGCCGGGTCGTTGTAGATTTCTTTCGGGGTGCCGAACTGCTGGATGATCCCGTCCTTCATCACCGCCACTTTGTCGCCCAGAGTCATCGCTTCGATCTGGTCGTGGGTCACGTAGACCGTGGTGGTTTTCAGGCGCTGGTGCATCAGTTTCATTTCAGTGCGCATCTCGACCCGCAGCTTGGCGTCGAGGTTGGACAGCGGTTCGTCGAACAGATAAATCTTCGGCCGCCGCGCCAGTGCTCGCCCCATCGCCACACGCTGTTGCTGACCACCGGAGAGCTGGCCGGGCTTGCGGTTGAGCAAGTGTTCGATCTGCAGCAGCTTGGCGACGCGAGCGACTTCTTCGTCGATGTCGGCAGTCGGCATTTTGCGAATCTTCAGACCGAAGGCGATGTTGTCGCGCACGCTCATGGTCGGGTACAGCGCGTAGGACTGGAACACCATGGCGATGTCACGATCCTTGGGGCTCATGCCGCTGATGTCGGCGTCGTCCACCAGGATCGCGCCGCCGCTGATGGTTTCCAGGCCGGCGATGCAGTTCATCAGGGTGGATTTGCCGCAGCCGGACGGGCCGACCAGGATCAAAAACTCCCCGTCGTTGATCTTTAGCTCGATGTCTTTGAGCGTGTCCGGCAAACCGGCGCCATAGGTCTTGTTGACGTTGCGTAATTCGAGAGTTGCCATGTTTCTACCCCTTGACCGCGCCGGACGTCAGCCCACGCAGGAAATACTTGCCAGCGAATATGTAGACCAGCAGTGTCGGCAGCCCGGCGATCATCGCGGCAGCCATATCAACGTTGTATTCCTTGGCCCCGGTGCTGGTGTTGACCAGGTTGTTGAGGGCCACGGTAATTGGCTGGGCGTCGCCGCTGGCGAACACCACGCCGAACAGGAAATCGTTCCAGATCTGGGTGAACTGCCAGATCAGGCAGACCATCACGATCGGGATCGACATCGGCAGCAGGATCTTCCAGAAGATCATGAAGAAGCCCGCGCCATCGAGCCGCGCGGCCTTGACCAGCGCATCCGGAATGCTTACGTAGTAGTTGCGGAAGAACAAAGTGGTGAACGCCAGACCGTAGACCACGTGCACCAGCACAAGACCTGTGGTGGTGTTGGCCAGGCCGAACTTGCCGAGGGTGAACGAGGCCGGCAGCAGCACGGTCTGGAACGGCAGGAAGCAGCCGAACAGCAGCAGGCCGAAGAACAGCTGCGAACCACGAAAGCGCCACATCGACAGTACGTAACCGTTCATGGCGCCGATGAAGGTCGAGATCAGCACCGCCGGCACGGTGATCTTCACCGAGTTCCAGAAGTAGCCGCCGACCACATCCCACGCCTTGATCCAGCCGATGCCGTCGATCATCGTCGGCCAGCTCAGCAGGTTGCCGGTGCGGATGTCTTCCGGGGTCTTGAAGCTGGTCAGCAGCATCACCACCAGCGGGATCAGATACACCGCAGCCGCCAGCAGCAAGGTTGCGTAGATGGCGATGCGACTGAAGCTCAGGGTCGGTTTTCCGAGTTGATTAGTCATGGCGTTTGCCTCGCAGCTCGGAGTACAGGTACGGCACGAGGATGGTCAGCACGGCGCCGAGCATCAGCATGGCGCTGGCCGAACCGATGCCCATCTGGCCACGGCTGAAGGTGAAGGAATACATGAACATCGCCGGCAGGTCGGACGAGTAGCCAGGGCCGCCAGCGGTCATCGCCGCCACCAGGTCGAAGCTCTTGATCGCGATATGCGCCAGGATCATGAAGGCGCTGAAGAACACCGGGCGCAGGCTCGGCAAAACGATCTTCAGGTAGATGGTCGGCAGGCTCGCACCGTCGACTTGCGCGGCACGGATGATCGACTGATCGACTCCGCGCAGACCGGCCAGGAACATCGCCATGACGAACCCGGAGGCTTGCCACACGGCAGCAATCACCAGGCAGTAAACGACGCGATCCTGATCCACCAGCCAGTCCAGGCGAAAGCCTTCCCAACCCCAGTCACGCAGCATTTTGTCCAGGCCCAGGCCTGGGTTGAGCAGCCATTTCCACGCGGTACCGGTGACGATCATCGACAGCGCCATCGGGTACAGGTAGATGGTGCGGATGAAGCCTTCCTTGCGAATGCGCTGGTCCAAAAGTACAGCGAGGAACACGCCGAGGATCAGGCTGATGCCGATGAACATGCCGCCGAACAGCGCAAGGTTCTTGCTCGCGACCCACCAGCGGTCGTTGTCCATCAGGCGCATGTATTGCTGCAGGCCGACCCACTTGTAGCTCGGCATGAAGCTGGAATTGGTAAAGGACAGAATGAACGTCCAGATGATGTAACCGTAGAAGCCGACCAACACGACCACCATGCTCGGCGCGAGTACCAACTTGGGTAGCCAGCGTTGCAGTGCATCGAACGGTGAGGCTTTGCTGAAAACCGCCACAGAGCTCATCGGGATAATCCAGGTAAAGAGAAAAGAAACCGGCAAGCCGATCCCCTGTGGGAGCAGGATCCTGTGGGAGCTGGCTTGCCTGCGATGGGATCAACCGGGTTCAAAGTCGAACCGAGTCGCCTGCATCGCTGGCAAGCCAGCTCCCACACAATCCCATTCCAACCAGGAACAGGCTGCGTCAGGAGTTACTGAGCCGCTTTGACCGCCGAAGCCAGTTGCGCACTGGCCTTGGCCGGGTCGGCGTCCTTGTCGTTCATGAAGTTGGTGACCACGTCGAAGATCGCGCCCTGCACGGCCAGGGAAGTGGCCATGTTGTGCGCCATGCTCGGTTGCAGGCCGCCAGTTTTGTCGTCCGCCAGGAAGTCCTTGGCAGCGGTCTGGGCGCAGGAGTCGAAGCCGAGTTTTTCCATGTCGTTCAGCATGTCGGTCCGAACCGGGATCGAACCCTTGTTGATGCTGAAGACTTTCTGGAAATCAGTACCCAGCGCGACCTTGGCCAGGTCCTGCTGCGCGGCGATGTCGCCCTTGCGATCAGCCTTGAGCTTGAACACGGCCAGGGAGTCGATGTTGTAGGTGAAAGATTTATCAGTGCCCGGGAACGCTACGCACTGGTAGTCCTTGCCTGCGACTTTCTTGGCGGCGGTCCATTCGCTCTTGGCCCAGTCGCCCATCATCTGCATGCCGGCCTTGCCGTTGATCACGTCGGCGGCAGCGATGTTCCAGTCACGACCGGCGCGGTTCGGGTCCATGTAGGTGGTGACTTTCTTCAGCTCGGTGAAAGCCTTGGTCATCTCGGCGCCCGACAGGGTTTTCTGATCGAGGTCCACCAAGGCTTTCTTGTAACCGTCGGCGCCCATGACCGAGAGCACCACGTCTTCGAATACGGTGCTGTCCTGCCAAGGCTGGCCACCGTGGGCGAGCGCGATGAAGCCTGCGGCTTTCAGCTTGTCACCAGCGGCATAGAATTCTTCGAGGGTGGTCGGGGCCTTGTCGATCCCGGCTTTCTTGAACACTTCCGGGTTGATCCACAGCCAGTTCACGCGGTGGATGTTCACCGGCACGGCCACGTAATCGCCTTCGTATTTCACGGTGTCGGAGACTTTCTTCGACAGCAGTCCATCCCAGTTTTCCGCTTTGGCAACGTCCTTCAGGGTGTCGGTGCTGAGCAGGCCGGTGCTGCCCCATTCCTGGATGTCCGGGCCCTTGATCTGCGCAACGCCTGGCGGGTTACCGGCCACGGCGCGGCTCTTGAGTACGGTCATTGCGGTGGAGCCACCACCGCCGGCGACTGCGCCGTCCTTCCAGGTAAAGCCGTCTTTTTCGACTTGGGCCTTGAGGACATCGACCGCTGCCTTTTCGCCACCGGACGTCCACCAATGCACGACTTCCACCGAACCTTTGGAGTCATCGGCAAAGCTTGCGAGCGGGAACGCGGAAAGAGGAACCAGTGAGGCGAGAGAAATGACAGTAGCGAGGCGAGAAATCGCATTCATCTAGAAGTACCTTTCTTGTTGTTATGCATTGCAAGTCTGGTGCTTGCGCTGCACAGGATTTTAACCAGCGCACATCCCTTCGCAGGTAACGAAGGGACGCGCGAATGTCACCACATGGTTACACAGGAACGCTCTGGGACAACTGTCCCAGCGCCGTGGCCATGCTCGGTGCCAGGGGCAGGCGCGGAATCAGCAGCGCCTGCCAGGCGTGATAGAGGTCGGGTTTGCCGGCCCAGATGTCGGCGCTGGGGCGGTTCAGCGGGTCGAGCTCGTGGTGCCAGCTGCCGTCGCAAAGATCGATGAAATGCTTGTCACAGAATTCCCAGAACAGCCGGTACCACTGCTCGTATTGCGCATCGCCCGTGCGCTTGAGCAATGCGCTGGCGGCGGCGCTGGCTTCGCAATGGGTCCAGTGCAAGCGATGGCGGACCACCGCGCGATTGTCCCAGTCCAGGGTGTAGACGATGCCCGGTGCGCCATCGACGTCCCAGCCATGACGGCAGTTGTGTTCGAAGAGTTTTTCCGCATCGGTGGCCACCCAGCCCGGCGTGAGCATGCCGGCCTGTACCCGAGCCGCTTCCAGGTGCAGCAACAGCCGCGCCCACTCGAATCCGTGACCCGGGGTGGTGCCGTACGGGCGGAAACCGTCGGCGGGATTGTCGTGGTTGTACTCGCGCAGCGGTTGCCAGTCGCGGTCGAAATGCTCGACCACCAGATAGCCATTGGCGGCTGCATGGCCATGAATCACCCGCTCGACGGTGCGCTGGGCGCGGCACAGCCAGCGGTTGTCGTCGGTGACGTCGGCCAGGGCGAGGAAGGCTTCGGTGGCGTGCATGTTGCTGTTGGCGCCGCGATAGGCCTCTTCCTCGCTCCAGTCGCGATTGAAGGATTCGCGCATGGCGCCCTCCTCCTCGCTCCAGAAATACGTGTCGATGATGTCGATCGCATCATCGAGCAAGGCCTGCGCACTCGGTCGTTGCGCGACCACCGCGGAGCTGGCGGCCAGCGCCACGAACGCATGCAGATAGGCGTTCTTGCCGGTGTTGCCGTCACGGTGCTCGGCCACCGCGAACCAGCCGCCATGCAGCGCATCGCGCAACGGCCCGCGCAGCGCCTGGATGCCGTGATCCACCAACTCGGCAAACCCCGGCAGGCCCTGGATATGGGCCATGGCGAAGCTGTGGGTCATGCGCGCGGTGTTCATGGCTTCGGCTTGGGCATCGGCCGGCAGATGGCCGCGCTCATCGAGATTGCCGAAGCCTTCAGGCAGCTTCGAAGCCTTGGCAAACGCCAACAGGCGCAGGCCTTCGGTGGCCAGCCATTGCTGATGGGCAGGTGCGTTGAGCCAACTGCTGAAGGCAGGTTGGAAGGTGTGCATGGGGGACCTTTTTTGTTGTTATGACTGAGGGGCAGTCTAAACAACGGGGGGTGGCGGGCTTGTAACGAAGGGGGCGAGTTATGTCACCAAACCGTGACAATCATGAAGGATGAGTTGACGGGACTGACGCCTTCGCGAGCAAGCCCGCTCCCACAGTTGACCGAGTCGCTCAGGTGAACGCGG
>NZ_JBSVXG010000250.1:0-7651 GCF_054070595.1 Pseudomonas sp. SDO55104_S430
GGTTTTGACCCCTGCAGGAGCGAGGCTTGCCCGCGAAGAGGCCCGCAAAGACACCACAAATTCTGGACCTAGATCCACCCACCCCACTGCAACAAAAAGATCCCGATATTGGTGGTCACCGCCGCCATCAAGGTGGTGATCACAATAATCGCCGCCGCCAACTCATGGTTACCATCCGCCGCCCGCGCCATGACGAAACTGGCCGCCGCAGTCGGGCTGCCGAAGTACAGAAACAGAATCCCCAGCTCCGCCCCACGGAATCCCCACAGCCACGCACCCAGAGTCGCCAGCACCGGCAGGCCGAGCATTTTCACAAGACTCGAACTGAGCGCCATTTTGCCGCTCTTGCGCAGCGCCGCCAGCGACAAGGTACCGCCGATGCAGATAAGCGCCAGTGGCAAGGTGGTTTGCGCCAGGTACTGACCAGAAGTTTCCAGCCAACCCGGCAAGCCGATCTTGAAATAGGCAAAAGGCGACGCCGCGATCACGCTGATGATCAGCGGATTGCTGACCACGCTTTTGCAGATGCTCCACGGATCGGACTTGATCACCGGGCTGTACACCGCCAGGACGATGGTCGAGAGCGTGTTGTAGAACAGGATCACCAGCGCCGCGAGGATCGCGCCGAGGGAAATCCCGTAGTCGCCGTACATGCTTGCCGCCAGCGCCAGGCCGATCACCCCGTTGTTACCCCGGAAAGCACCTTGGGTATAAATCCCGCGATCTTCGCGCGGACATTTCAGAATCGCCCAGCCCCAGGCAATGGCAAAGCCCACCAGGGTCGCGAGCGAGAAATAGATCAGCAGCGCCGCTTGCAGCGCGGCGTGCAGGTCGGCATGCAGGATGCCCAGAAACAGCAACGCCGGCATGGTGACGTTGAACACCAGGGCCGACGCGGTGTGGATGAAATTGTCGTTGATCCAGTCGATGCGCTTGAGCAACACCCCAAGAAACAGCATGGCGAACACCGGAGCGGTGATGTTCAGGGTTTCGAGGAATATTGCCAGCATGCCGGGGAGGACCTTGAGGTGGGTGTCGTTAGTGAGCTAATGATAAGCCACAGCGGACGTTGGCGTCTGGTAGAAAGCATTCGCGAGCAAGCCCGCTCCCACATTAGACCGCGCTCGTCTGGAACACGCGGTCAACTGTGGGAGCGGGCTTGCTCGCGAAGCAGGCGACTCGGTCTCAGGTAATCGGCGCCGGATTGAACAGGGTAATGTCGTTATACAGCTTGTGCCGCTCCGCCCAGGTCTGCTCCTTGCCGCTGGCCACATCCAGGTAGTAGTGGAACAACTCCCAGCCCAGCTCCTCGATGGAAGCCCGACCAGTAGCAATCCGCCCCGCATCGATATCGATCAGATCCGGCCAGCGCTGGGCCAGCTCAGTCCGGGTCGAGACCTTCACCACCGGGGCCATGGCCAGCCCGTAAGGCGTGCCGCGACCGGTGGTGAACACGTGCAGGTTCATCCCCGCCGCCAACTGCAACGTCCCGCAGACGAAATCGCTGGCCGGGGTCGCGCAGAAGATCAGGCCTTTTTCCTTGAAGCGTTCGCCAGGGCCGAGCACCCCAGTGATCGCGCTGCTGCCGGACTTGACGATCGATCCCAGGGATTTCTCGACAATGTTCGACAACCCGCCCTTCTTGTTGCCCGGCGTGGTGTTGGCGCTGCGATCCGCTTCGCCCTTGGCCAGGTAACGGTCGTACCAGTCCATTTCCCGCACCAGTTCCTGGGCGACGCTTTCGGTTTTCGCCCGGGAGGTCAGCAGGTAGATCGCGTCACGCACTTCGGTCACTTCGGAAAACATCACCGTTGCACCGGCGCGCAGCAACAGGTCCGAGGCATAGCCCAGGGCCGGGTTGGCGGTGATGCCGGAAAACGCATCGCTGCCGCCGCACTGCATGCCCAGGATCAGCTCGGACGCCGGCACGGTTTCCCGACGGCGTTGATCGAGCTTCTTCAGACGGGTTTCCGCCAGCTCCATGATCTGCTCGATCATTTCGGTGAAACCGTGGCTGGAGTCCTGCAAGCGATACAGCCAAGGCTCGCTCAGGTCCACCGAAGCATCGTCCTCGTGCATCACCTGTCCGGCCTGCAATTTTTCGCAGCCCAGGCTGATCACCAGCGCTTCGCCACCCAGGTTCGGATTGCGCGCCAGGTTGCGCACGGTGCGAATCGGGATGTAGGCGTCGGTGGCGGTGATCGCCACGCCACAGCCGTAGCTGTGGGTCAGCGCCACCACGTCATCGACATGCGGATACTTGGGCAGCAACTCGTCCTTGATGCGCTTGACCGCGTGATCCAGCACACCGGTCACGCACTGCACGGTGGTGGTGATGCCGAGAATGTTGCGCGTGCCGACGGTGCCGTCGGCGTTGCGATAACCCTCGAAGGTGTAACCCTCCAGCGGTGCCTGCGCGTCCGGCACCTCGGTGGACAGCGGCAGGCTGTCCAGCGGTGGCGCGGTGGGCATACGCAGTTGATCTTCCTTGACCCAGCTGCCGCGTGGAATCGGCTGCAACGCGTAGCCAATGACCTGGCCGTAACGAATCACCTGGCCGCCCTCGGGAATGTCTTCCAGGGTGACCTTGTGGCTCTGTGGCACGAAGTCCACGGTGACCAATCCATCGGCAAACGCAGTACCGGCCGGTACGCCCTGATCGTTGACCACGATCACTACATTGTCCCGCTCGTGCAGGCGGATATAGCGCGGCGAGTCGGAATGTTCAATCAACTGCATGACGCCGCTCCTCAGGAATGCGCTTGAGACAATTTGTTGTTGGTTTCAGGACCGCTCACCGGTGGCTCTTTGAGCACCACACGCTTGATCGGACCGACGATGACCAGATAGCTGAACACCGCAACCAGTGCGTTGCAACCCACGAATACCAGCGCCCACTTGAACGAGCCGGTGGAGCTGATGATGTAGCCGATGACGATCGGGGTGGTGATCGACGCCAGGTTGCCGAAGGTGTTGAACAGGCCACCGCTCAGACCGGCGATCTGTTTAGGCGAAGTGTCGGACACCACAGCCCAGCCCAGTGCGCCCACGCCTTTGCCGAAGAATGCCAGGGCCATGAAGCCGACCACCATCCATTCAACGTCCACGTAGTTGCAGGCCACGATGCTGCTGGAGACCAGCAGACCGGCAATGATCGGCGCCTTGCGGGCGAAGGTCAGGGAATGGCCTTTGCGCAGCAGATAGTCGGAAATCACCCCGCCAAGTACACCACCGATAAAGCCGCAGATGGCCGGCAAGGACGCGATGAAACCTGCCTTGAGGATGGTCATGCCGCGTTCCTGTACCAGGTACACAGGGAACCAGGTCAGGAAGAAGTAGGTGATGCCGTTGATGCAGTATTGGCCCAGATACACGCCGAGCATCATACGGTTGGTCAGCAGTTGGCGGATGTAGTCCCACTTTGGACCGTCGGACTTCTTGCCCTTCTGATCCATGTCGACCATGCCGCCGTTGTCGGCGATGTGCTTGAACTCGGCATCGTTGATCCGTGGGTGTTCACGCGGGCTGTAGATGACTTTCAGCCAGACCAGCGAGAAGACGATGCCCAGGATACCCATGACGATGAACACGTGTTCCCAGCCGAAGGAGTACACGATCCAGCCCATCAGCGGAGCGAACAGCACGGTGGCGAAGTATTGCGCCGAGTTGAAGATCGCCGAGGCCGTACCGCGTTCAGCGGTCGGGAACCAGGCAGCTACGATGCGGGCGTTGCCCGGGAAGGATGGTGCCTCGGCCAAACCTACCAGGAAGCGCAGCATGAACAGCGCAACCACTGCCGTGGACATGCCGAATTCACCGACGAAGCCTTGCAGCACGGTGAACAGCGACCAGGTGAAGATGCTCAGTGCGTAGATTTTTTTCGAGCCGAAACGGTCCAGCAGCCAGCCACCGGGAATTTGCCCGGCCACATAGGCCCAACCGAATGCGGAGAAGATGTAGCCAAGGGTGACCGCGTCGATGCCGAGGTCTTTTTGCAGGCTGGAGCCGGCGATGGCGATAGTCGCCCGGTCAGCGTAGTTGATCGTGGTCACCAAAAACAGCATGAGCAGGATCAGGTAGCGGACGTGAGTCGGCTTTTGGGTCGATTGCATGTGGATGTACTCCCACTGATTATTTTTATGCGGGTAATAACGATGTCGTTGTGCCCTGTGTGGGAGCGAGCCTGCTCGCGATGGAGGACAACGATGACGCGGGGTATCAGGCTGATCGCCGCGTCTTCAAAACCATCGCGAGCAAGCTCGCTCCTACAGGTTTGCGGTATCCATGACAATACCGCGGGTGTTGCGTGAATCAGGAACCGATGTAGCTGGTTTTAACCACGGTGTAGAACTCTTGCGCATAGCGACCCTGCTCGCGCGAACCGTACGACGAACCTTTACGCCCACCGAACGGAACGTGGTAATCCACGCCGGCGGTCGGCAGGTTGACCATCACCATCCCGGCCTGGGAGTGGCGCTTGAAGTGGTTGGCGTACTTCAGGGACGTGGTGGCGATGCCCGCCGACAGACCGAATTGGGTGTCGTTGGCCATGGCCAGGGCAGCTTCGTAATCGGCCACGCGAACAACGTTGGCCACCGGGCCAAAGATCTCTTCGCGGCTGATGCGCATCGACGCTTCGCTGTCGGCAAACAGCGTTGGCGCGAGGAAGTAGCCCTCGGTGTCGCAGGTCACCAGGCCACCGCCACTCACCAGGCGCGCGCCTTCGGACTGGCCGATGTCGATGTACTTCATGTCCTGTTCAAGCTGAGCTTGCGAAACCACCGGACCGATATCGGTGCCGGCTTTGAGTGCGTGGCCGACCTTGATCGACTTCATGCGCTCGGCCATGGCTTCGACGAACTTGTCGTGAATCCCGGCGGTGACGATCAGACGGCTCGAAGCGGTGCAACGCTGGCCGGTGGAGTAGAACGCGCTCTGCACCGACAGCTCGACCGCTTGCTTGAGGTCGGCGTCGTCGAGAATGATCTGCGGGTTCTTGCCGCCCATTTCCAGCTGGACCTTGGCCTGACGCGAAACACAGCTGACTGCGATCTGACGACCCACGCCCACGGAACCGGTGAAGCTGATGCCGTCGACTTTCGGGCTGTTGACCAGCGCTTCGCCAACCACTCGACCGCTGCCCATCACCAGGTTGAACACGCCGGCCGGGAAGCCTGCGCGGGAGATGATTTCCGCCAGCGCCCAGGCACAGCCTGGTACCAGATCCGCCGGCTTGAGCACGACGCAGTTGCCGTAGGCCAGGGCCGGGGCGATCTTCCACGACGGAATGGCAATCGGGAAGTTCCACGGAGTGATCAGACCGACCACGCCCAGCGCTTCACGGGTGACTTCCACATTGACGCCCGGACGAACCGACGGCACGTAGTCGCCGGACAGACGCAGGCACTCACCGGCGAAGAACTTGAAGATGTTACCGGCGCGGGTCACTTCACCGATGGCTTCAGGCAGGGTCTTGCCCTCTTCCCGGGCCAGCAGGGTGCCGAGTTCGTCGCGACGGGCGAGGATTTCAGTACCGACTTTGTCCAGTGCATCGTGACGCGCCTGGATACCGGAAGTGGACCACGCCGGGAACGCGGCACGGGCGGCGTCGATGGCAGCGTTGACCTGGGTCAGGTCAGCCTTGGCGTAGTCGCCGATGTTGTCGCTCAGTTCCGACGGGTTGATGTTGGCCGAGTAATCGGCACCGGCAACCCATTCGCCGTTGATGTAGTTGTCGTAACGTTTTGCATTTGTCACGGGACTGCCCTCGAAACAAAAAGGTCTCACGCAAAAGGCCGCTGAATACTCAGCGGCCTCGTTTAATCGCTTGTGTTACTGGGCGCCCTGCTTGTCCATCAGCGCGGCGAGCATTTCGTACTCTTCGCCGGTCAGGTCGGTCAGCGGGGTGCGCACTGGACCCGCGTCGTAGCCGGCAATTTTTGCCCCGGCCTTGACGATGCTCACCGCGTAACCGGCTTTGCGGTTACGGATATCCAGGTAAGGCAGGAAGAAGTCGTCAATGATCTTGGCAACGGTGCCGTGATCGTCGCGAGCGATGGCGTGGTAGAAGTCCATCGCGGTTTTCGGCAGGAAGTTGAACACCGCCGAGGAGTAGACCGGTACGCCCAGCGCCTTGTAGGCCGCAGCGTAGACTTCAGCGGTCGGCAAGCCGCCCAGGTAGCTGAAGCGATCGCCCAGACGACGACGGATCGACACCATCAGTTCGATGTCACCCAGACCATCCTTGTAACCGATCAGGTTCGGGCAACGCTCGGCCAGACGCTCCAGCAGTGGAGCGGTCAGGCGGCAGACGTTACGGTTGTAGACCACCACGCCGATGTTGACCGATTTGCACACGGCTTCAACGTGGGCGGCAACGCCGTCCTGGCTGGCTTCGGTCAGGTAGTGCGGCAGCAGCAACAGGCCCTTGGCGCCCAGACGCTCGGCTTCCTGAGCGTATTCGATGGCCTGACGGGTCGAACCGCCGACACCGGCCAGGATTGGCACGCTGGTGGCGCAGGTGTCGACGGCAGTCTTGATGATTTCCGAGTATTCGCTGGCTGCCAGGGAGAAGAACTCACCGGTGCCGCCGGCGGCGAACAGAGCCGAGGCGCCGTACGGAGCCAGCCACTCCAGACGCTTGATGTAGCCAGCGCGGTTGAAATCGCCCTGGGCATTGAAATCGGTGACCGGGAAAGACAGCAGACCGGAAGAGAGGATGGACTTAAGTTCTTGTGGATTCATTGTTCGAACACCCTGGATTGCGACGTTGTGGGTTGAGACCGTTCAGCCCGACGCTGAAGTTGTAGGTCATCGTACAACTTAAAATACAACCGTCAACTGCATTTCATCGCTGTTGGGCGAAATTGTTCGACAGGATGGATAGAGAGCCCGCGTTTAAAGGGTTTCGAGCCGGCGAATAAATTTGATCGCCTGAAGATAGGATGTCGGAAGAGATGAGATTTCTGTAGGAGCGAGCATGCTCGCGATGGTCGTCAACGATGACGCGGGCGTCCTGACACCCCAAGGTGAATGTGGCTCCATCGCGAGCATGCTCGCTCCTACAGGCACTGGGTGCCGCTTGTCGGGACTGTTATTTGTAACAGTTACCGGGAGCGCCACAGCGGCGGATAAGGGTGGCGTGAAGCCAAGTGCCGGCTTCCGCTGTACACCTCATGGCCTCAACAGAAGGAGCTTTCATCATGGCCAATCCAGTGCCAGCGCTGAATGTCAAAGTCACCGGTTCGCCTGCCCAGACGGAGATCAAACTTGCCAAGTTTCCCGGTCCGCTGCGCATCTCGATCCCCGAAACCGCCGAGGGTTTCGACGACGGAAAAGCCTATGCAGTCCTGGGAGAGGATGTCGAGAACCCGGACCTGAAAGGCACCGAAATTTCCGTCGGCGTGTGGGAGGAAGGTCAACCGCCGAATGAGCCGGAAGATGGCAGATACGTACGAAGCAAAAACCTGGCGGTTGAGCTTTCCGCAGCGCAATTGAAGAGGTTTGCCGGGCAAACGGTTCAGGTGCGTTACGCGATGGAAGGCACGTCCGGGCTGATCGTAGGTTCAGAGCCAATCTCACTCAAGATCAGCTGAATCAACCCGCAACCCAATCGCGAGCAGGCTCGCTCCCACAGGAAATGGTGTTCAAC
>NZ_JBSVXG010000251.1:0-7643 GCF_054070595.1 Pseudomonas sp. SDO55104_S430
TTCTCGCGGTGGGCGTCAACGATAACGCTGGCTGCCTGACACCCCGCGGTGCCTGTGCCTCCATCGCGAGCAAGCTCGGCTCCTACAGGGGGGCGGGGTGAAATCAGAAATCCAGGGTCGCCGATAGTTTCAACGTCCGCGGCGTACCCTGGGTCAGATACCCGCCATTGGCCGAAGCCCAATAGGCCTCATTGGCCACATTCTCCAGATTCGCCCGCAACGTAATCTCCCGCTCATCGAGCCTGAACCCATACCGCGCCCCCAGATCAAACCGGTTCCACGCCGGTATGCTCTGGGTATTGGCCGCATTCAGATACTGCCCACCGGTGCGCAACATCCGCGCGCTGAGCGCCGCGCCTTCGATCCCCGGCATATCCCAATCCGCCCCCAGATTGAACTGAAATCGCGGCACGCCAACCGCGCGGTTGCCATCGTTGACACCATTGGCGCTGCCCTCGATCTCCGTCTTCATGAAGGTCGCCCCACTGAGCAGACGTAGGCCATCGAGGGGTTCGCCGTACAGGTTCAACTCCACGCCTTTGTTCAACTGCCGGCCATCGACGCGAAACACGCCATCCTGGGTGTAGCTCGACGGCTGCTCGATGCGATACGCCCCAAGGCTCGCGCCGTAGCTGCCCATGTCCAGGCGCACGCCGGCTTCGACCTGCTTGCTGCGCACCGGGGCGAAGGTTTCGTCGCGGTTCAGTGAAGTGGTCGGGGGCGTCGGGCCCTTGGCCAGGCCTTCGATGCGGTTGGCGTAGAACGACACGTGGTCCCAGAGCTTGAACACCAGGCCGAACACCGGGGTGGTGATCGATGCGTCATAGCTGGACGTCCGGGCGCCGGTGGTGGTGCTCCAGCCATCGACCTTCAACGACTGGCGACGCGCACCCAACGTCAGCAAAACCCGGTCGTCGACAAAGCCCAGGGTGTCGGCAATCGCAACGCTACGCAGCTGATTCTTGCCGACGATCCGTGGGTCATGAATGTCGCTGCCGAACGATGTGGCCACCGGCCGCGGCTGCTGGCCGACGTCATACAGGTTGGTGCTGTAGCGCCCGGCGCTGCCGATGGTTTCGAAGGCCGAACGCTGTTCACCCCAGATGCCGGCCACTCCGGCATTCAGTTGATGGCTGATCGCAGCGGTTTGCAGACGGCCATTGAGGCCCGCCATCAGGCTGCGATTGTCTTCGTCGTGGGGCGGATAAAGCATGCCGCCGAGCGCGCTGCCGTCCAGATCGGTGACGGTCAGCGACGAGTACACACCGTTTTCCCGGGTGTGCTTGGCGCCGCCCGCGATGTAGCCGGTCCAGTTGTCGCTCAGGTCATATTCGGCTCGGGCCATGCCGAAGGTGTCCTCCAGCTGCGAGTAACTCCAATCCTGCGCATAACCTTTGTTGGCGTCCGGCGCCTTGGGCACTTTGCTCAGGGACGAATCGACGTAAACCACGGCGCGGCCCTGATTGATCACCTGCTTCTGATAACCCAGATCCGCCGACAGACGCAGACGCTCACCGCGATAATCCAGGCCCAGACTGACCAGCGAAGTGCGCTGGTCTTCGTCGTCGACAGCGCTATCGCCCTCGCGCTGCAGCAGGTTGAGCCGCGCGCCGAACCGGTTGTCCTCACCGAAGCGCTGGCCCAGGTCCAGATGCCCACCGATGCGTGAGTCGCTGCTGTAATCCAGGCTGATACGCCGGGTCGGTGTATCGCTGGCGCGTTTGGGTTGCACATTGACCGCGCCGCCGATGCCGCTGCCGCTGGGGGTCACCCCGTTGATGAAGGCGCTCGGGCCCTTGAACAGCTCGACCCGCTCCATCGCCTCGGTGGCGATGATCTGGCGCGGCAGCACGCCGTACAGGCCACCCCAGGAAATGTCATCGGTGGCCAGTGGCAATCCGCGAATGATGAACACCTGAGAGAAGTTGCCGAACCCGGCGGACTGGCGCACCGACGCGTCATTGAGCAGCACGTCGCCAACGGTTCGCGCCTGCTGGTCGGCGATGGTTTTGGCGGTGTAGCTGGTGACGCTGAAGGGCAGGTCGTTCAGGGCCTGCTGACCGAGCAGGCCGATCTGCGCATCACGGGCCACTTGCCCGCCGCCGTAGGTGTCGGCGGCATTGGCCAGGGCGTTGACGTTGGTTTCGTCCAGTTCCAGCGTGGTCGGGGCTTTGAGGGTGTAGCCGTTATCGCCGGTGCTGACCAGCGCAAGTCCGCTGCCTTCCAGCAATTGCGCGAAGCCACTTTCCGCGCTGTAGGCCCCGTTGAGTCCGGGGCTCTGGCGATTGCCCAGCAGCGCCGGATCGAACGACAACGGCACGCCCATGCTCACCGCAAACTGCGCCAGCACCTGGCTCAGCAAGCCCGGAGCAATGACGATGTTGCGGCTGGTGGCGAGGCTTTCGATCGCCTGGCCGTGCAGCGGCAACAACGCCGAGCAGGCCAGAACCATGCGCAGGAAAGAGGAACTGAACATCACAGACTGACCGCGTCAGACCCTCGGTTCGACCGACAGCCAGTAGCGGGTCATGCGGCTGATGTTCAGCGGCAGGGTATCGCTGAGCAGGCGCAGGCTGGCGTCGGTGTCGCGCAGGGAAAACGCCCCCGAGACCCGCAGCGCCGCGACATCCGGATGGCAGCGCAGTACACCCGGGCGATAGCGGCCAAGCTCGCCGAGCAACTGGTCCAGGCGCATGTTGTTGGCCAGCAGCATGCCTTTGTCCCAGGCTACGGCGGCGGCATCGAAGGATTCGGCGGCATCGAAGCGGCTCTGGGTGAAGCTCTGGCGCTGGCCGGCGTTGAGGGTCGAACTCTGCTGGAGCAATTGCGGGGTGATCACCGCTTGGCCTTCGAGAACGGACACGTGGCTGCGAGCGCCTTCGGTGCGCACGCAAAAACGAGTGTCCACGGCGCGGGCGATGCCCTGGGGCGTTTCGACGATAAAGGGGCGGGCGCTGAGGTCTTTCGCCGTGCGGATCAGCACCTCGCCATCGAGCAGCAGGACACGTCGCTCCGAAGCATTGAAGGCAATGTTCACCGCGCTGTCGGTGTTGAGCAGCAGCTGGCTGCCATCGGGCAATTGCAGGTTTTTCTGCTCGCCCACGGCGGTGCGCTGATCGGCGGTCCATTGCTCCCACGGCAGATGCTGCGAAGCAAAGCCCAAGGGACCGGCCATTAGCAGCAGGCCCAGGCGAGTGAGAGTCTGGCGACGAGTGAGGCCGTCCTTGCGCGCAGCCCGTTGCAAAGTCTGGATCGCCAGATTGGCCGGCACACTGCGGAACTCGCCCAGCAGCACTTCGGCCCGCTGCCAGGCCTGAGCGTGTTCCAGGCTGCGGCTGCGCCATTGGGCGATGGCCTGATGGTCGGCAGCGGTGGCGGTGCCGGAGTGCAACTGCACCAGCCAGTCGGCGGCTTCACCGAGAATCTGCGGGTTGATCATCGAAGAATTCATCAGGCGACACTCAGGCAGGCAATGAACGCCGCGCGCATGTGGCGCTTGACGGTGATCAGCGAGACATTCAGGCGGGTGGCGATCTGCGCGTAGGTCAGGCCTTCGATCTGCGACAGCAAAAAGGTATCGCGGGTCGCCTTGGGCAATTCCCGCAGCAGGGCTTCGATGCGCCACAGGGTTTCGAGGATCAGCAGGCGGGTTTCCGGCGACGGTACTTCGGCCACCGGCAGATGGGCGATGGTTTCCAGATAGGCACGCTCGATGTCCTGGCGACGCCAGCGGTCGATCACCAGCCCTTTGGCAATGTGCGTCAGCAGCGCCCGGGGTTCGCTGCCCAGCGGTTTGACCACCTGACGGGTCAACAGGCGCAGGAAGGTATCGTGGGCCAGATCGGCCGCATCGCAGCGGTTACCCAGTTTGCGGTGCAACCAACCCTGCAGCCACCCGTGGTGTTCGCTGTAGAGGTTATGTACTTGCTGGTTCAGAGGCTGATCGGCGGACGACATGGCGGGCAGATACTCGACTCGGGCATCCTGCGGGAGTGTGTAATTAAGAATTGATCGCATTCTAGTGGCCATCAGTGATTGCTTGCAATTCTCATTTGGAACTTTCTTCCAAAGCCTCCGCCAATGGCCTACTCGTCTTCCAGAAGATTGGATATTTGTGCAAGCCGCCCGCGGGTCTAACGTAGTCACACACCCACTTTTTCACCGGAGCACGTAAATGCAACCGCGCATCGATTTCTACACCGCTTCCCCAGACGCCCTCAAAGCCATGATTGCCCTGGAGACTGCAGTCTCCAAGCTGCCGCTGGAGAAGAGCCTGATCGAACTGGTCAAGCTACGCGCCTCGCAAATCAATGGCTGCGCCTTCTGCATCGACCTGCACACCACCGACGCCCTCAAGGCCGGCGAAACCACCCGTCGCCTGTTCGGTGTGTCCGCCTGGCGCGAAACACCGTTCTTCACCGACCGTGAACGCGCCGCGCTGCTGTGGACCGAGTCCCTGACTCAGCTCAGCCTGACCAAAGCCCCGGATGAGGACTATGAAGTGGTCAAGGCACAGTTCTCGGAAAAGGAAATGGTCGACCTGACCGTCGCCATCAGCACCATCAACAGCTGGAACCGTCTGGCGGTTGGCTTCCGCAAAATGCCTCAGGCCTGATTTTCACCCCCCGCACCCTGATCGTTCCCACGCTCTTGCGTGGGAATGCCTCAATCCATCAATGCCCATCCGCACTCGGCGCCGCCGGTGGTTGCACCTTGCGCATCAAGGGCACCATTGCCGTGGCGACGATGAAGCAGGCCATGATCATCAGGAACGCATCGCCGTAGGTTTGCGTCTGCGCTTCGCGAAAGGTCAGCTGCCATAGCTGATGCAGGCTGGCGGTGACGCCGGCGTCGCCGCTCTGGCCCAGGGCGGCGAAGTTGTTGCCGACCTGGGACAGCCACTGGTTGAGGGCCTCGTTGCTGCTGTTGAGGTTTTCCGCCAAGCGAGTGAAGTGCAGGTTGGTGCGGTCGTTGAGGATGGTCGCGCAAGCGGCGATGCCGATGGCGCCGCCCAGGTTGCGCATCAGGTTGAACAAGCCCGAAGCATGCTTGAGCCGCGCAGGTGCCAGTCCGCCCAGGGTCAGGGTCACGGTGGGCGGTACCGCCAGTTGCTGGGCGATCCCGCGCAATGCTTGCGGCAACATCAACTCCCTGGCTCCCCAGTCATGGGTGATCGGGCTGAAATCCCACATCGACAGGGCGAACAGCCCAAGGCCGGTCATCATGATCCAGCGCAGGTCGATGCGGTTGGCCAGAAAGGCGTACAGCGGAATCGCCATCAGCTGGAACACACCGGTGGAGAAAATCGCCAGACCAATGTCCAGCGCGCCGTAGCCACGCACCCGGCCGAGAAACAGCGGCGTCAGGTAAATGGTGGCGAACAGGCCTATGCCGGTGATGAACGAGAAGAAACAGCCGAGGGCGAAGTTGCGGTCTTTCACGGCGCGCAGATCGACGATCGGGTTGGCCACATGCAGGCTGCGGCCGATGAAGGCCAGGCCTGCCAGGCTGCTGATCCACGCGGTGGTCAGGATGGTGCTGTCGCTGAACCAGTTCCAGCGCGGGCCTTCTTCGAGGGTGTATTCCAGGCAGCCGAGGAACAGTGCCAGAAACACCATGCTTATATAGTCGGCGCCCTTGAGCAACGACAGTTCCGGCTGGTCGATCCTGACCAGCATCGGCACCGCCACGGCGACGAAAATCCCCGGCACCAGGTTGATGTAGAACAGCCAGTGCCAGGATGAAACATCGGTAATCCACCCACCAATGACCGGCCCCAGGGTCGGTGCCAGCGAAGCCACCGCGCCGATGGTCGCGGCGGCGATCACCCGTTGCTTGCCGCTGAAAAACACGAACGCCGTGGTGAACACCAGCGGGATCATTGAGCCGCCGAGAAAACCTTGCAGGGCCCGGAAGGCGATCATGCTCTGGATGTTCCAGGCCAGGCCGCAGAGCAGGCTGGTCAGGGTGAAGCCCACTGCCGATGCGCAGAACAGCCAGCGGGTGGAAAACACCCGCGAAAGCCAGCCGGACAGCGGGATCACGATGATTTCGGCGATCAGGTAGCTGGTCTGCACCCAGGCGGTTTCGTCGGTGCCGGCAGAAAGGCCACCGCCGATGTCGCGCAATGACGCCGAGACGATCTGGATATCCAGCAGCGCAATGAACATGCCGATGCACATGGTGGCGAAGGCGAAGACCTTGGTCGCCGTGGCCATGCTCGCGGCATCGAATGGTTGCGCCAGGGCGGCGAGGGCGCGGCTCATGGCGCGCTGGCCACGGCAGGCGCGCCCGGCGCTTTGCGGGTGTCCACTTCTGCGGTGACCGACAGGCCGGGACGCAGGTGACCGAGCACGCTGTCGGCCGGGTCCAGGTGAATGCGCACCGGCACCCGCTGCACGATCTTGGTGAAGTTGCCGGTGGCGTTTTCCGGTGGCAACACGCTGAACTGCGAGCCGCTGGCCGGCGCCAGACTGTCGAGGTGACCATGGAATTCCTGGCCCGAGAGCACGTCGGCATGAATCACCACCCGCTGCCCCGGCACCATGCGCGCCAGTTGGTCTTCCTTGAAGTTGGCGTCGACCCACAGACCGCTGGTGGGCACCACCGCCAGCATTTGCGAACCGGCCTGGGCATAGGCGCCGACCCGGGCGCGGCGATTGCCGACCACGCCGTCAACCGGTGCGCGCAGTTCGGTGTAGCCGACGTTCAACTGCGCCAGATCACGTTCGGCGCGGGCCTGAATCAACGCCGCGCGGGCTTGCTGTTTCTGTGTGGCGATCACATTCAATTGACGTTGCGCGGCCAGCAATTCGGCCTGGGCACGGCTGCTGAGTGCCTGAGCGGTCTTGAAGGTGGCGTTGGCCCGTTGCGCGCTTTCCACCGAGACCGCGTTGGTGCTCACCAGCTTTTTGTAGCGCGCATCGTCATCCCGGGAGCGAGAGGTTTCGGCACCGGCGGCATCAATGCCGGCGCGGGCCTGACCGATCACCGCCTGTTGCAGCTGTTCGGTGGCGTCGAGGTTGGCGAGCAGAGCTTCCTCGGCCGCCACCGCGCCTTCGGCCTTGGCCAGGTTGGCACGGTAGTCGCGCGAATCGAGGCGAATCAGCACATCGCCAGCCTTGACCTGCTGGTTGTCGGTCACCAGCACTTCTTCGATGTACCCGGCGACCTTCGGCCCGATCACCGTCACGTCGCCGCCGATGTAGGCGTCGTCGGTTTCCTCGATGAAGCGGCCAGCGGTCCACCAATGGGCGCCATATACACCGGCCAGCACCAAGGCAGCGATGCCGACGGTCGGCAGAAGCAGACGTTTGAGCAGGGGAGGCTTGGGAGTGGTCACGGGAACGGCCAGGTCGGGCTCAACGGAGGGCATGCTGGTCATGGGGATTTCCTGCGGGAAATGGAAAATACATTACGCAGGTAATATGACGTATGTAATATTTTGTGGCAATTGAATTTCGATGCCGGTCGTCAGGTGATCGAGGCAGTCAATGTTGAGGGGAGGGTAGAGAGGTTTTAATTCCGGCGGGTGAAGCCACCGCGGGACCTGTAGCAGCTGGCGAAGCCTGCGTCCGGCTGCGCAGCAGTCGTGAATCCGGAGAACTCGGTCTATCAGACAGATCTGGCGCACAGGTTTTGCG
>NZ_JBSVXG010000252.1:0-7610 GCF_054070595.1 Pseudomonas sp. SDO55104_S430
CGCGTCGTCTAGCCTGATGCCCCGCGTTATCGTTGACCACCATCGCGAGCGTGCTCGCTCCTACAGGGGGCGCAGGCTTCGCCAGCTGCTGCAAATCGCTTCGTCCGCAGACTTTCTGTATCGATTGAAACTCACAAATTCTGTATCTATCCAGCCCCCAACCAACTTAATACGATCACTTCCAATGCAGATTTATCAATGCAGCCATTGCAATGGAGTGTTCTATGGAAAACCGAAAGCTCAAACTGTATGTCGGTGCAGATTTTATTAGCGCGTTTGCGATGTCGGCTTTTGTTGCTCTCAAGGAAAAACAACTTTCATTCGACTTTGTAAAAGTGGATTTGAAAGCCAAAGAGAACTATCAAGCGAATTACCGGGATATTTCGCTGACCTGCAAAGTCCCCACATTAGTTCACGATAATTTCGCACTGTCGGAATCCTCCGCCATCGCCGAATATCTGGAAGAACTCTCCCCGGGCCATAAAAAACTCTACCCCCAGGACCTCAAGCAACGGGCCCGCGCCCGTCAGCTTCAAGCCTGGCTGCGCAGCGATCTGCTGGTGGTGCGCAAGGAGCGCCCGTTTGACCTGGTGTACTTCGGCAAGAAAGACACCGCGCTTTCCGATGAAGCCCGAGCGGCCGCGGATCGCCTGTTCTTCGTCGCCGATCGCTTGCTGGAGGAGGGCGCCGAGAACCTGTTCGGCGACTGGAGCATCGCCGACACCGACCTGGCAATCATGCTCAACCGCCTGGTGGCCAACGGCGATCCGGTGCCGGCCCGGCTCGCGGCCTACGTGCGCCGCCAATGGGACCGCGACAGCGTTCGGGCATGGATGGACATAGAGCGCGTAGCGCCGGCCATTCAGTAATTACCGCCAGCCAACACCAGGAGCGCTGCCATGCAGGGACTGTCGGAGCACGAAAGATACAAACCCTATAACTCGCGCACCATTCGCGACACGCCGTACTGGAACAAGCTCACGCCTGCGCTGCAGGAGGCCATGGACGTGGTGGCCCGGGTCATGCCGTTTCGCACCAACGAATACGTACTGGGGACGCTGATCGACTGGGACAACATTCCCGACGATCCGATTTTCCGTATGACCTTTCCCCACAAGGACATGTTGCTGCCGGACGAATACGCCGCGCTCAAGCAGTTGATCGCGCTGGACGACAGCGCGGCCATCAAGCGCAAGATCGAGGCGATCTGGCTGCGCATGAATCCGCATCCGGCCGGGCAGCTGACGCACAACAACGCCACCCTCGACGGAAAAGTCCTGCCGGGCATTCAGCACAAGTACCGCGAGACCGTGCTGTTTTTCCCCGGCGCCGGTCAGACCTGTCACGCGTACTGCACATTCTGTTTCCGCTGGGCGCAGTTCATCGGCGAGGAAGAACTCAAATTCAACGCCCGGGAATCCCAGGAGCTGGTGAGCTACCTGCAGGTGCATCCGCAAGTGACCGATGTGCTGATCACCGGGGGCGATCCGCTGATCATGAACACCCGTTCGCTGGCCAGTTACATCGAGCCGCTACTGGAGCTGCCGCATCTGAAAAGCATCCGCCTGGGCACCAAATCCGTGGCCTATTGGCCGCAGCGATTTGTCAGCGACAAGGATGCGCCGGAGTTGCTCGAGCTGTTTCGGCGAATCATCGCGGCGGGGAAAAACCTGTCGGTCATGGGCCACTACAACCACCCGGTGGAGCTGCGCCAGGACATCGCCCGGCAAGCCGTCGAACGCATTCGTTCGACCGGCGCAACGGTGCGCATGCAGGCGCCGGTGATCCGCCACATCAACGAAAACCCGGAAGACTGGGCGGCGTTGTGGACCGAAGGCGTGCGCCTGGGAGCGGTGCCCTATTACATGTTCGTTGAGCGTGACACCGGCCCCAGCCATTACTTCGCGATGCCGCTGGCGCGGGCGTTCGAGATCTTCCAGGCGGCGTACCGCACGGTGTCGGGGCTGGCGCGGACGGTGCGCGGTCCGTCCATGAGCACCTTCTACGGCAAGGTATTGATCAACGGCATCGAGACCGTCGCCGGGGAAAAAGTCTTCGTGCTGCAGTTCCTCCAGGCCCGGGATCCGCAATGGGTATTGCGCACTTTCTATGCGCGATTCGATCCGCAGGCGACCTGGTTCGACCAGCTGCGCCCGGCCTTTGGCGAACGCGGGTTTTTCTTTCAGACCGAGCCTGAGCGATTGCTGGAACAGACGCCCGAATTGATACCGGTGCTGCTGCAAACGGCGTAGGAAATTTCTAGAACAATGGGGAGATAAGGACATGAGCAGTATCCCGTTTGATCAACGCGAAGGGGTGATCTGGCTCGACGGCGAGTTCGTCGAGTGGTCCCAGGCGCGTCTGCACGTACTGACCCACGGCTTGCACTACGCAAGCACGGTCTATGAAGGGGAGCGGGTGTACAACGGCAGGATCTTCAAGCTGCGTGAACACACCGAGCGGCTGTATCGCTCGGCGCAGTTGATGGATTTCGTCATCCCGTTCGACCTCGAGGAGCTGGAAGCGGCCAGCCATGAATTGCTCAAGCGCAACAAGGTGGTCGAAGGCTACCTGCGGCCGGTGGCCTGGCGCGGCAGCGAGATGATTTCCACCTCGGCGCGGTTTAATAGCGTGCATGTGGCGATTGCCTGCTGGCAGTGGCCGAGCTATTTCGACCCGGCGGCGCGCATGGCCGGCATTCGCTTGAAGACCGCCGCGTGGCGTCGTCCGCCACCCAACAGCAGCCCCTTTGAAGCCAAGGCGTCCGGGCATTACCAGATCGCTACGCTGAGCAAGCACGACGCGGAAGACAACGGCTACCACGATGCGCTGATGCTCGACTGGCGGGGGCATGTCGCCGAGGCCACCAGCGCCAATGTGTTCTTCGTCAAAGGGCGGACGCTGTACACGCCGCTGCCGGATTGCTTCCTCGATGGCATTACCCGACAGACCGTCATCGGGCTGGCGAAGGCCCTGGACTATCAGGTGGTCGAAACCACGATTCTGCCTACACAGCTTGGCGACTTCGAAGAGTGTTTTCTGACAGGCACCGCCGCCGAAGTCACGCCCGTACAAAGCATCGACGAGCATCACTATCAGCCGGGCAATGCCTGCCGCGAGCTGATTGCCGCCTACACCTCAACCGTCAACGCCCGATAAACCGCCAGGAATCTCACCATGTCAAATCCAGGGATTGTTGCGTCCAAACCTTACGTCTCGCTGGGCCATCGCCATGACGAGTTGTCGTCCCGCGGCTGGACTGTCCTGACCCCCGGCGAATTCGCCCATGACGTTGTAGGAGCATTGCACGAGTTCGGTCCGGTCATTCCGCAGTTCAACGGCCAGACCGCTTTCGCCATCACCCGCAAGCCGGGTTACGAAGACCTGCCGTATTCCCAGAGCATGAACGGTATCGGCCCGCACACCGAGGCACCGGTGTACGGCCCGCCGCCGCGCTACCTGGCGCTGCATTGCCATAAGCAGGCAACTTGTGGTGGCGGGCACACGGGATTGGTGGATGGTTATGAGTTTCTGAAGTCGCTGGAGCGCAGCGAGCCGGAGCTACGCGAATGGCTGGATGACACGCCGGTGGAGTTCGTCGCCACGGCCAAACCGGGCGAGCCTGCACAAACCCGAGTCAAGGAATACATCCTCACGCCCACCGAGGACGGCGACATTTTCCGCTTCAGCTACAACCAGTTTCACTACGGTGATGTGAACCCCTCCAAGCAAGCACTGGAACAGTCCCAAGTGAGCAACAACAGCTCGCCGCTGGCCAAATTCGCGGTGCTTGGCGAGGCGTATTTCATCGAGCACAACACCCCGGTGCTGATCCCCGAAGGCTGCATGCTGATCTGGGACAACTGGCGGATGATCCACGCCCGCAGTCGCTACACCGACCCGGCGCGGCACCTGACCCGCTACTGGCTGGCCTGATTTTTCCGGCGCTCATTTTTCTTTTTGCGTACCCGTTAGCGGGTACGCGTCCTACAGGTATCGCGTCATGCAAACAGCAATCGAGATCGCCAAGGTCGATCATCAACTGGTCGTGCGGCTCAACCAGGCCTGGACCCGACGGGCTACGGTCTGCTCGCCGGAAAAGACCTCGGTCGAGGAAGTCTTCGACCCGGCACGCCCGGATTACCCGGAGCGAATGGTGCCGTTTTTTCACCACCCAAAATTCCAGGCCTTGAGCGACGACCTCAAGAGCAACGTGGTGACCTGGGGCTGGATCGGCTACAACCTGCGCACCGTCACCGCCGAGGAACATGTGGTCAACCCGGCCCTGAGCGTCATCGCCAATCAATACCTGGGCAAGGACAACTGGCACTTTCGCGAGGCCATGCAGCAGACCCTGATCGACGAGCACTACCACACGCTCATGCACCTGCGGGCCATCGAGCGAACCAAGCTGGAGCGCGCCATCGATCAGGACCTGGACCTGCCGCCGTCCGTGACCTACCTGCGCTTGCAGGCCCTGCGGGAAACCCTGTCCGAGCAGTGGCAGAAAGACCTGGCGGCGATCACCTTCGCGGTGGTGGCCGAGATCAGCGTCAACGCCTATCTGGACCTGCTGGCGGATGACCAGAGCATTCAGCCGCAAAACCGCCGCGTGGCCGAGTTGCACAACCGCGACGAGTACGCCCACAGCAAGGTGCTGGCCGAAGTGGCCAAGGTCATGTACGCCAACATGCAGCCTGAGCAGCAGGGATTTTTCGCACAGACCTTGTCGGTGGCACTGAGTGCCTTTGTCGCCCAGGACTACTCGATGTGGGAGGCGATTCTGACTCAGCTCGGGGTCGAGGACGCCGCGCAGATCATTGCCGACACCCGCGAGGGCAGCAAGAACGCGACCATCATGCGCGACTACAGCGGCCTGCATAAGTTGGCCCAGGACCTTGGGATCAGCGAGCTGATCGACTTCGATTTCCGCCCGACCCTCAAAACCAACGCCGCCGCCTGAATCTGGAGAATCGTATGTCCGTTCCCGAGTACGAAGTGTTCGCCATCCGTGTCGGCGCCAATGCCCAGCGCACCGCCAAAGAGAATTTTCTCTACGACGCCTGCTGTGGCGATCCGAATGCGCCGATGCCCCTGGATTACTACTTCTGGGTGATCCGCGATCAGCAGCAGGTGATCGTGGTCGACACCTGTTTTCAACCGGCCACGGCAGACCGGCGCAACCGTCAGATGTTTCGTCTGCCGGAAGAATCCCTACGCCAGCTGGACATCGATCCGACGCAGGTCGAGCAGTTGATCCTGACGCATCTGCATTGGGACCATGCCGGCAATCTCGGCCTGTTTCCCAAGGCGACGGTGCATCTGCAGGAGGCCGAATTGCGCTTCTGCACCGGGCCGAAAATGGCCCATCGCACGGTGAACAAAACCTATGAGGTCGAGGACGTGATGTCGGCGCTGCCGCCGCTGTTCGAAGGGCGCATGCGCCTGCACCGTGGCACCGCCGAGGTGTTGCCCGGCGTGACCCTGCATGCGGTGGGCGGGCACACGCCGGGCAGTCAGGTGGTGCGGGTCAATACCGCGCGGGGCTGGATTGTGCTGGCATCGGATGCGGCGCACCTGTGGGTCAACATTCGCGAGCGCAGCCCGTTTCCGATCCTCGACGACCTCTCGCAAACCCTCGAAGCCTTCGCCGAAATCGATCGCCTGGCCGACAGCGAAGACCACGTCATCCCCGGCCACGACCCGCAGATTGCCGAGCGTTTTCCGCATTGGAATGATGACCCGCATATCATCTGCCTCCACGAAAACCCCCGTTAAAACACCACCCCTGTAGGAGCGAGCACGCTCGCGATGGTCGTCAACGATGACGCTGGCAGCCTGACACCCCGCGGTGTCCTGTCGTCCATCGCGAGCATGCTCGCTCCTACAGGGACAGGAGTCGTCCCAAGGTCTGTAATGCTTCGTCGATCTTCGGCGAATACGGCGCCCCACACCCGATCCGCACAAAGTGATCGAAGCGTTTGTCATTAGAAAAAATCCCTCCAGGGGATATCTGAATGCCCACATTCAACGCCGCCTGAAACAACGCCATCGACGAATGCTCCCTCGGCAATTCCACCCACAACAAGGTCCCGCCCTCCGGCGTGCTCACCCGGGTGCCGGGTGGAAAATTGCGCAGAATACCGAGGCTCATTTGCAACCGTTGCTGCGCCAGTGTGTTGCGCAAGCGCCGCAGATAACGCTCATACGATGGCGTACCCATAAACGCACTGACCGCCAGTTGCGTCAGTGCCTCGCAGCCGCGGGACTGGGTGTGCTTGAGCATCTCCACGCGGTCGTGCCACTTGCCGGCGCTGATCCAGCCCAGGCGCATGCCAGGCGCCAGGGTTTTGTTCAGTGAGGCGCAATAGATCAGGTTGTCGCTGCGATCCCAATGCTTGAGCGTGGACAGCGGCTGCTCGCTGTCCACCAGATCCCCATAGGTGTCGTCTTCGATCAGCACCGTGTCGTGCTCGGCACACAGCTGCACCAGTCGCGCCTTGTTGGCGTCGGGCATGATGCTGCCCAGCGGGTTGTGCAGATTGGGAATCACGATCAGCGCCTTGATCGGCTCGGGGCCTTGCAGCGCTTGTTGCAGGGCCGGCAGATTGATCCCGCTGTGGCTTGAGGCCGGGATCTCCAGCACCCGCAGGTTCAGGCTTTCGAGGATTTGCAGCAGGCCGTAGAAGGTCGGCGACTCCACGGCCACGGTATCGCCGGGGGATGTCACCGCGCGCAACGCCAGGTTGATCGCTTCGGTGGCGCCGTTGGTGATCACGATGCGCTCGGCGCTCACGTGGGTCTTGCTGGTCAGCGCGCGTCGGGCCAGCACGTTGCGCAAGGCGATATTGCCGGCGGTGGTGCCGGTGGTTTCGAACAGGTGCTGATCCTGGCGCAGAGCCTTGATCATGTTGTCCTGCAGGGCCTTGATCGGATACAACTGGGGCGCGCAGTAGGCGCTGGCGAAATTGACTTTCACCGTCGCCCGCTGACTGGCCTTGAGCACCGCCGACACTTGCTCATGGATGCCGACGTAGGCACCGGTATCCAGCGGCGGCGGCGAAGGGCTTGCAGTGGGTTTGGCGGGGGTATCGGGCTGGCGGATGTAGTTGCCCGAGCGCGGGCGGGCTTCCAGTACGCCATAGTCTTCAAGCTCGCGGCAGACCTGCACCGCCGTCGACAGGCTGATGGCGTGTTTTTCCATCATCAGCCGGATCGAGGGAAAGCGCTCACCGGTTTTCAGGGTGCCGCTGCGGATCGCGTCCAGGTAGTGATTGGCCAGTTGGCGGTACAACGGAGTCGTGTTCATGATGACCTCGGCAGTTGCACCACTGAGGTCTGGGCTGGAAAGTGAAAGGCGCTCCCCGCAGGCGGACCCGTGGTGCTGTTGGGTAAAGGGAAGTACTGCCGTCGATACTGGAAGATTAATCGCGTATTTGCCCGAATCGCGGGCAATAAAAAGCCCCGCGCGGGGCGGGGCTCTTGGCAATCAGTCAGGCCATGACACGGTTCTGTAGCAGCTGGCGAAGCCTGCGTCCGGCTGCGAAGCAGTCGTAAAACCTGAATACCGAATCTACCTGACAGATCGCAGTGCCTGAGTTGGCGACTGT
>NZ_JBSVXG010000253.1:0-7551 GCF_054070595.1 Pseudomonas sp. SDO55104_S430
GAGGCCCTGTCAGCCAGCATTTTTGTAGCTGACCCACCGCCATCGCGGGCAAGCCCGCTCCCACAGGGGACTGCATTCCAGGCCTTAACTGGCAAACAACCATTTCTCTGTGTGAGTCACTCTCATGACCATGACCCGCAGCGACTGGGAACAACGCTTCCAGTCCCTCACCATCGAAAGCCGTGCCTTCATCGACGGTCAATATTGCGCAGCCCAAAGCGGCGCCACGTTTGAATGCGTCAGCCCCGTGGACGGGCGATTCCTGGCCAACGTCGCCAGCACCGACGAAGCCGATGCCAACGCCGCAGTAGCGGTGGCTCGCCGTACCTTTGAATCGGGCGTATGGCGCAATCTCGCCCCGGCCGAACGCAAGCGCACCCTGATCCGTTTCGCCGACCTGATCCTGGCCCACCGCGAAGAACTCGCGCTGCTGGAAACCCTGGACATGGGCAAGCCGATCAGCGACTCGATGAACGTCGACATCCCGGCGACCGCCAATGCGATCCGCTGGACCGCCGAAGCCATCGACAAGATCTACGACGAAGTCGCCGCCACGCCCCACGATCAACTGGGCCTGGTCACCCGTGAACCGGCCGGCGTGGTCGCGGCCATCGTGCCGTGGAACTTCCCGCTGATCATGGCCAGCTGGAAATTCGCGCCCGCACTGGCGGCAGGCAACTCGTTCATCCTCAAGCCTTCGGAAAAGTCGCCGCTGACCGCGATTCGCATCGCCCAGCTGGCACTGGAAGCAGGGATTCCAAAGGGCGTGTTCAACGTGCTGCCGGGCTTCGGCCACACCGTGGGCAAGGCGCTGGCGTTGCACATGGACGTCGACGTGCTGGCCTTCACCGGCTCCACCGCGATCGCCAAGCAACTGATGATTTACGCCGGGCAAAGCAACATGAAACGCGTCTGGCTCGAAGCCGGCGGCAAGAGCCCGCACGTGGTGTTCGCCGACGCACCGGACCTGCGTGTGGCGGCCCAGGCGGCGGCCAGCGGCATCGCCTTCAACCAGGGCGAAGTCTGCACCGCGGGCTCGCGTCTGCTGGTGGAACGCTCGATCCGCGAACAGTTCATCCCGCTGCTGGTGGAAGCCCTCAAAGCCTGGAAACCGGGGCATGCCCTCGATCCTGAAACCACCGTCGGCGCCGTGGTCGATCAGCGTCAACTGGACAGCGTGCTGCGCTACATCGACATCGGTCGCCAGCAGGGCGCCGAGCTGATCGCCGGCGGTCAACGCACGCTGGAAAGCACCGGCGGCCTGTACGTGGAGCCGGCGATTTTCGACGGTGTGACCAACGCCATGACCATCGCCCAGGAAGAGATCTTCGGCCCGGTACTGTCGCTGATCACCTTCGACACCGCTGAAGAAGCATTGCAAATCGCCAACGACAGCATCTTCGGCCTGGCCGCCGGCGTGTGGACCAGCAACCTGAGCAAGGCCCACACTTTCGCCCGTGGCCTGCGTGCCGGCAGCGTGTGGGTCAACCAGTACGACGGCGGCGACATGACCGCGCCATTCGGCGGGTTCAAGCAGTCGGGCAACGGTCGGGACAAATCGCTGCATGCGTTCGACAAGTACACCGAACTCAAAGCGACCTGGATCAAGCTCTAATAACAATAAAAGCGGCGGCCGCCGGTTGTGCTGGTGGCCATCGGAGAAACGTATGAAGCAAACACATGTAAACAGCTACTACGCCGCCACCCGCAACTTCACCGGCGATTTCCCGGTGCTCGAACAAGCGGTGGATTGCGACGTCTGCGTGATCGGCGCCGGCTACACCGGTCTGTCCTCGGCGCTGTTCCTGGCCGAAGCCGGCTACAAGGTCACCGTGCTGGAAGCGGCGAAAGTCGGCTTCGGCGCCAGCGGTCGCAACGGCGGTCAACTGGTCAACTCCTACAGCCGTGACGTCGACGTGATCGAAGAGCGTTATGGCGACAAGACCGCCGAGGTGCTGGGCAGCATGATCTTCGAAGGCGCCGACATCATCCGTCAGCGCATACAGCACTACGACATCCAGTGCGACTACCGCCCGGGCGGCATCTTCGCCGCGCTGAACAAGAAGCAGCTCAAGGGCCTGGCCGAACAGAAGAAAACCTGGGAGCGCTATGGCAACAAGAATCTGACTTTGCTCGGCGAGGCCGACATCAAGCGTGAAGTGGGTTGCGACAACTACGTCGGTGGCCTGCTCGACATGCAGGGCGGGCACATTCACCCGCTGAACCTGGCGCTGGGCGAAGCCTCGGCGATCATCGGCCTGGGCGGGCAGATCTTCGAGCAATCGGCGGCGGTGGAAATCACCTACGGCGAGCCGAACGTCGTGCGTACCGCCAAGGGCGTGGTGCGCGCCAAGTACCTGCTGATCGCCGGTAACGCCTACCTGCCGCAGGGTCTGGACAACCGCGTCACCGCCAAGAGCATGCCGTGCGGTTCGCAGATCGTCGTCACCGAGCCGTTGTCGGAGAAGGTTGCGCGCAGCCTGATCAAAAACAATTACTGCGTCGAAGACTGCAACTACCTGCTCGACTACTTCCGCCTGACCGCCGACAACCGTCTGCTGTACGGCGGTGGTGTGGTCTACGGCGCCCGCGAGCCGGACGACATCGAGCAACTGATCCGCCCGAAAATCCTCAAGACCTTCCCGCAATTGAAGGACGTGAAGATCGACTACCGCTGGACCGGCAACTTCCTGCTGACCATGTCGCGCATGCCGCAATTCGGCCGTATCGAGAAGAACGCCTACTACATGCAGGGCTACAGTGGTCACGGCGTCACCTGCTCGCACCTGGCCGGCAAGCTGATCGCGGAAATGATCCGCGGCGACGCCGAGCGCTTCAACGCCTTCGCCTCCCTGCCACACATGCCGATGCTCGGCGGCCGCACCTTCCAGGCTCCGCTCACCGCCATGGGCGCGGCGTACTACGCGTTGCGCGATCGGTTCGGGATCTAAGCGTTACCTCGCCGGTGGTTATCCCTGTGGATGCCACCGGTTTTTTGCCCCAGATTTCTGTAGGAGCGAGGCTTGCCCGCGAACAGGCCCGACCAGACGCTGAAGAATTCAAGACATGCAGGATATACGCCCTCACCCAAACCTGAGCAAAACCCTTACACAATTTCACACAGCACCAACAAAGCTTCACCGCTCCAAAGCCTCCCGCCCAGTAGCATGCCGGGGTCACTATTGGGGTATTTCATGTCAAACCATCTGCTTGCCAAGCTCGGTCTCCTGACGCTGGCCTTGACCCTGAGCGCCTGCGACAAGGCCTCGACCGCCGAAGAGTCGGCGCCACCGCCCACCGTGCGCATCGAAACCATCCAGGCCCATCCGCTGTCGATCAGCAGCGAGCTGAGCGGGCGCATCGTCGCGCCGCGCATCGCCGAAGTGCGGGCCCGGGTCGCCGGTGTGGTCCTGCAACGGACCTTTCGCGAAGGCAGCGACGTGAAACAGGGCGATGTGCTGTTTCGCATCGACCCGGCGCCGTTCAAGGCGGATCTGGACAGCGCCGAAGCGGCGTTGCGCAAGGCCGAGGCCAATGCGTTTCAGGCCAGACTTCAGGAGCAGCGCTACGCCCAGTTGATCGACGACAAGGCCATCAGCGCCCAGGAATACGACAATGCGCGGGCACTGGCGCGCCAGACCGTCGCCGAAGTCGCCGCCAACAAGGCCGCCGTGGAACGGGCGAAACTCAACCTGGGTTACGCCACCGTCACCGCACCGATTTCCGGGCGCATCGGCCGTGCGCTGGTCACCGAAGGTGCCTTGGTCGGGCAGAACGAAACCACCCCGCTGGCGCTGATCCAGCAACTGAACCCGATCCACGCCGACCTCACCCAGTCGACCCGCGAGCTCAATGACCTGCGCCGGGCCTTCCGCTCCGGCCAGCTGGAAGCCGTCGGCCAGGGCCAGGCCAAGGCCACGCTGATCCAGGACGACGGCAGCCTCTATCCGCTGCCGGGCAAGCTGCTGTTCACCGACATCACGGTCGATCCCGGCACCGGCCAGATCATCCTGCGCAGCGAATTCCCCAACCCCGACCTCGACCTGCTGCCCGGCAGCTTCGTGCGGGTGCGTCTGGAACAGGCGGTCAACCAGCAAGGCATCAGCGTGCCGCAGCGGGCGATCCAGCGTGACAGCGCCGGCATCGCACAGGTGCTGCTGCTCGACGACGAACAGCGGGTCGGCCAGCAACCGGTCGAACTGGGCGCGGTGCAGAACGACCGTTGGGTGGTCACCGGCGGCTTGAAGCCGGGCGACCGCATCGTCATCGAAGGCCTGCAGCACGCCCGCCCCGGCGACAAAGTGCAGATCGACGACTCCCCTCTTCCACTTGCCCAGGCTTCTGGTCAATAAGCAGGACGCTTGTTTATGCCGCAGTTCTTTATCGACCGCCCGGTGTTCGCCTGGGTGGTCGCCCTGTTCATTCTGCTGGCCGGTGTCCTGGCCATTCCGCAGTTGCCGGTGGCGCAATACCCCGACGTCGCGCCGCCGCAAGTCGAAATCTACGCCGTGTACCCCGGCGCCTCGGCGCAGACCGTGGACGAGAGCGTGGTCAGCCTGATCGAGGAAGAGCTCAACGGCGCCGATCACCTGCTGTATTTCGAGTCCCAGAGCAGCCTCGGCAGCGCCACGATCAAGGCGACGTTCCAGCCGGGCACCAACCCGGAACTGGCCCAGGTGGATGTGCAGAACCGCCTGAAGGTCGTCGAGTCGCGCCTGCCGCAGGCGGTGAACCAGCAGGGTCTGCAGGTGGAGAAAGTCTCCGCCGGTTTCCTGCTGCTGATCACCCTGACTTCCACTGACGGCAAGCTCGACGACGTGGCGCTCAGCGACTACCTGGCGCGCAACGTGATGAACGAGATCAAGCGCCTGGACGGGGTCGGCAAGGCCCAGCTGTATGGCGCCGAACGGGCCATGCGCATCTGGATCGACCCGCAGAAGCTGATCGGTTTCAACCTGACTCCGGCGGACGTCAACGCCGCCATCGTCGCGCAGAATGCTCAGGTCTCGGCGGGCAGCATCGGCGACCTGCCGACCCGCAGCACCCAGGAAATCACCGCAACCATTCTGGTGAAGGGTCAGCTGTCGAGCCCCGAAGAGTTCGCCGACATCGTGCTCAAGGCCAATCCCGACGGCTCCACCGTGCGCGTCGGCGATGTGGCGCGGGTCGAGATCGGCAGCCAGGAATACCAGTTCGGCACGCGCCTGAACGGCAAGCCGTCCACCGCAGTCGGCGTGCAACTCTCGCCGGGCGCCAACGCCCTGAGCACCGCGACGCTGGTGCGGGCGAAGATGGATGAGCTGTCGCGCTACTTCCCGGCCAATGTCGAATACAAGATCCCTTACGACACCTCGCCTTTCGTCAAGGTCTCGATCACCAAGGTGGTCTACACCCTGCTCGAAGCGATGGTGCTGGTGTTCGCGGTGATGTTCCTGTTCCTGCAGAACATCCGCTACACGCTGATTCCGACGCTTGTCGTGCCGGTGGCGTTGATGGGCACGTTCGCGACCATGCTGGCGCTGGGCTTTTCGATCAACGTGCTGACCATGTTCGGCATGGTGCTGGCCATCGGCATTCTGGTGGACGACGCGATTGTGGTAGTGGAGAACGTCGAGCGGATCATGGCCACCGAAGGCCTGTCGCCCAAGGAGGCCACGCGCAAGGCGATGAAGCAGATCACCGGGGCGATCATCGGCATCACCCTGGTGCTGGTGGCGGTGTTCATTCCGATGGCCTTCATGCAGGGATCGGTAGGAGTGATTTACCGGCAGTTCTCGTTGTCGATGGCCACCTCGATCCTGTTCTCGGCCTTCCTCGCCCTGACCCTGACCCCGGCGCTCTGCGCGACGCTGCTCAAGCCGATCGGCAAGGGTGAGCATCATGAAAAGACCGGGTTCTTCGGCTGGTTCAACCGTGGTTTCGACCGACTGACCGAGCGGTATGAGGGCTGGGTCGCTTACGCGCTGAAACGCAGCGGTCGTTACCTGTTGATCTACGGTCTGCTGCTGATCGGCCTGGGGCTGTGCTTCAGCCGCCTGCCCTCTTCGTTCCTGCCGGTCGAGGATCAGGGTTACACCATCACCGACATCCAGCTGCCGCCCGGCGCGAGCAAGAACCGCACGGTGCAGGTGGTCGAGCAGATCGAAGCGCACAACGCCACGGAACCCGGCGTGGGCGACAGCACGGTGATTCTCGGCTTCAGTTTCTCCGGCAACGGGCAGAACGCGGCGCTGGCGTTTACCACCTTGAAGGACTGGTCCCAGCGTGGCAGCGACGATTCGGCGAGCTCCATTGCCGACCGCGCCAACATCGCCCTGAGCCAGATCAAGGACGCCGTGACTTTTGCCGTGCTGCCACCGCCGGTGGATGGTCTGGGCACCTCCAGCGGTTTCGAGTTCCGCCTGCAGGATCGCGGCGGCCTCGGCCATGCCACGTTGATGCAGGCGCGCACCGAGTTGCTGGCGGCTGCCGAGAAGAGCCCGATCCTGATGAACGTGCGCGAAAGCGCCCTGGCCGAAGCGCCGCAGGTGCAGTTGATCGTCGACCGCAAGCAGGCCAATGCCCTGGGCGTGTCCTTTGCCGATGTCGGCAGCATGCTGTCCACCGCCGTGGGTTCGACTTACATCAACGACTTCCCTAATCAGGGGCGCATGCAACGGGTGGTGGTCCAGGCCGAGGGTGATCAGCGCAGCCAGGTCGACGATCTGCTGAAAATGCACGTGCGTAACAGCGAGGGAAAAATGGTCCCGCTGTCTGCCTTCGTCCAGGCCAAATGGACCCTGGGGCCGGCGCAGTTGACGCGTTACAACGGTTATCCGGCGATCAGCATTTCCGGCGAGCCGACACCGGGACACAGCACCGGGGAAGCCATGGCGGAGATCGAGCGGCTGGTGGCGCTTGGGCCGGCGGGATTGGGCCAGGAATGGACCGGGTTGTCGTTGCAGGAAAGGTTGTCCGGCAGTCAGGCGCCGATTCTGCTGGGGTTGTCGCTGCTGATCGTGTTCCTGTGCCTGGCGGCGCTGTATGAGAGCTGGTCGATTCCGACCTCGGTGTTGCTGGTGGTGCCCTTGGGCGTGCTCGGCGCGGTGCAGGCGGTGACGTTGCGCGGGATGCCCAACGATGTGTTCTTCAAGGTCGGACTGATCACCATCATCGGCCTGTCGGCGAAGAACGCGATCCTGATCATCGAATTCGCCAAGAGCCTGTACGACGAAGGCCACGACCTGATCGACGCCACCCTGCAAGCCGCGCGCCTGCGCTTGCGCCCGATCGTCATGACCTCCCTGGCCTTCATCCTCGGCGTCGTGCCGCTGGCCATCGCCACGGGTGCAAGCTCGGCGAGCCAGCAAGCGATCGGCACGGGGGTGATTGGCGGGATGATTACGGCGACGCTGGCGGTGGTGTTCGTACCGGTGTTTTTTGTGGTGGTGATGAAGCTCGTTCGCAGACGAAAGCAAATCTAATCAACACCACCACCCCCTGTAGGAGCGAGCATGCTCGCGATGGTCGTCAACGATGATGCGGGAAACCTGATGCCCCGCGTTATCGTTG
>NZ_JBSVXG010000254.1:0-7515 GCF_054070595.1 Pseudomonas sp. SDO55104_S430
GGTGTACACCGATCAACTGTGGGAGCGGGCTTGCTCGCGAATAGATCTAAAAATCACCCCTCAATCCGGCCAATTCCAGGCCGGCTCATCCAGCATCCCTTGCCCGACAATCCCGGTCTGCCCGAGGTTCTTCTCCAGCACGATGCAATTGCACTCCGGATCCTGCTCAAGCGCCGCAATCAACCGCCCCGCATGGGACACCACCCACACCTGACACTGCCCGGAGGCCCGGATAATCAGTCGGGCCAAGGCCGGCAACAAATCCGGATGCAGACTGGTTTCCGGTTCGTTCAGCACCATCAAAGTGGGCGGCCGGGGTGTCAGCAATGCCGCCACCAACAGCAAGTACCGCAACGTCCCGTCCGACAGCTCCGCCGCCGACAGCGGCCGCAGCAAACCTTCCTGATAAAACTCGATGGCAAAACGTCCGCCCGCCAGCGGCTCGATGCGCAGCCGCGCGCCGGGGAACGCATCGCTGATCGCCGCCTGCAACGCCTCGGGGTCGCCGATTTCGATGATGGTCTGCAACGCCGCCGCCAAGTCCCTGCCGTCGTGGTGCAGCACCGGCGTGCGGGTGCCCAGTTGTGGCTGGCGCACCGGTGCGTCGGCGTCGCTGCGAAAGTGATCGTAGAAGCGCCAGCGGCGGATGAACTCGCGCATCTCCAGCACTTCCAGCGAGCTGCGCAGGCTGCCGACCTGATCGAACAGACTGTCGAAATTCGGTGTGTGTTGCGCCAGCACGTCCCAGCTGCGGCCCGCCCTGGTGCGGATCATCGGTCCATCGCGATCCACCAGCAGGCTGGCCGGGCGGTAGAGCGGGCCGGACCAGATGCATTCCCTTTTGATTTGCGGGTCGAGGGAAAACACCGAGCGACTGGGTTCGGGCAACCCCAGGGCGATCGAGTAGCTGAAATCCTCACCCGCGAACCCCAGACGCAGACGTTTGGCGCCTCGCCTGACGATGCCCTCGATCGGCACTTCGCCGTTGCGCATGCGTCGGCTGATGGTTTCCGGGCCGGCCCAAAAGGTCGAATCCAGCCCGCCCTCGCGGGCCAACGCATTGACCACGCCGCCCTGGGCGGTTTCCGCCAGCAGTCGCAGCGCTCGGTAAAGGTTGGATTTGCCACTGCCATTGGGCCCGGTAATCAAGTTCAGGCGACCCAGCGGGATCACCAGTTTGTTGATCGAGCGGTAATTGGCCACCGCGAGGGTATTGAGCATGGGGAGCGTCCTGCCGAGTGATGCTCCACAGTTTGCCCGAACCCTGTTGTCGCGGTCGTGGCAAACATCATCGCGAGCAGGCTCGCTCCCACAGTTGATTGGTGTACACCGCACCATTGTGGGAGCGAGCCTGCTCGCGATTTTTATTTCCGGCCACACAGGCGGGCACGGAACGCTGTTCTAAGCTGTCAGACACATTGCGCCCGTTAAACGCAAAGGAGTCTGCATGGCTGGTCCCGGATTGAAGTTTGCCCTTGGCCTGTGCCTGTTGGCCATGCTGGGGGGTTGTGGTGAGAAGAAGATGGCCGAGAAGGATCGGCCTCGGGTGTTCGTGCAAGTGGTCAAGCAGGGGGAATACGGGGCCAACGTCACGTTGACCGGCGATGTTCAGGCGAGGGTGCAGACTGAGCTGTCGTTTCGCGTCGGCGGCAAGATCATCGAGCGCAAGGTCGATGTCGGCGATCGGGTGACGGCCAAGCAGGTGCTCGCACGGCTTGATCCCAAAGACCTGCAGACCAACGTCGATTCGGCCCAGGCGCAAGTGGTCGCCGAGCAGGCCAAACTCAAACAGAACGCCGCGTCGTTCGAGCGTCAGCAAAAATTGTTGCCCAAGGGCTACACCAGCCAAAGTGAATACGATTCCGCCCAGGCCGCGTTGCGCAGCAGCCAGAGCTCCCTTGCGGCGGCTCAGGCGCAACTGGCCAATGCCCGCGAACAACTGAGCTACACCGCGTTGATTGCCGAGGCGCCGGGTGTGATCACCGCGCGCCAGGCCGAAGTCGGTCAGGTGGTTCAGGCCACGGTGCCGATCTACAGCCTGGCCCAGGACGGTGATCGCGATGCCGTGTTCAACGTGTACGAATCGCTGTTGGCCGAACCGCCACCGGACAAGAAGCTGGTGGTCAGCCTGCTCGATAATCCGCAGATCAAAACCACCGGCACCGTTCGCGAGGTGACCCCGGCGGTCTCCGAGCAGAGCGGCACGGTGCAGGTCAAAGTCACCCTCGATGCGCTGCCGCCGGGCATGCAGCTGGGCTCCGTGGTGAGCGCCACGGGCACTACCCGTGGCAAGGCCGCCGTGCAGTTGCCGTGGTCGGCGCTGACCAAGGACGTCAGCAAACCCGCCGTGTGGCTGGTGGACGGGGAGGGCAAGGCGCAATTGCACCCGGTCACCGTCGGCCGTTACCTGACCGGCAAGGTCATCATCAGTGGTGGCCTGGAGGACGGGCAAAAGGTCGTCATCGCCGGCGGCCAGCTGTTGCACCCCGGTGTCGCCGTGGAAATCGCCGAAAACACCTACAAGGAACTGGCCACGGAGGGGCAACAATGATGCGTCTGTCAGTGGTAATGGCCAGTTTGCTGTTGGCGGCGTGCTCGAAAGAAGAACCGCCGCCGGAGCCGATCCGACCGGTGCTGTCGATCAAGGTCGAAGCGCTGGGCGAGCAAAATCTTGGGCGTTTCGCCGGCAACATCCAGGCCCGCTATGAAAGCAATGTGGGCTTCCGGATTCCGGGACGCATTGCCAGCCGCGCCGTCGATGTCGGCGCCGAAGTCAATCAGGGCGACTTGCTCGCCTCCCTCGACCCCACCGACCAGCAGAACCAGTTGCGCACGGCGCAGGGCAACCTGGCGAGCATTCAGGCACAACTGATCAACGCCCAGGCCACCGCGCGCCGCCAGCAGAGCCTGTTCGACCAAGGCGTAGGTTCCCAGGCGCAACTGGACAATGCCCAGACCGACCTGAAAACCACCCAGGCCTCCCTCGATCAAGCCCAGGCCTCGCTGAATCAGGCCAAGGACCAGCTCAACTATGTGGAACTGCGCGCCGACCACAAATCCGTGGTCACCGCGTGGAACGCCGAAGCCGGCCAAGTCGTCACCGCCGGCCAACAGGTGGTGACGCTGGCGCAGCCGGACATCAAGGAAGCGGTGATCGATCTGCCGGACACCCTGGTCGATCAGCTCCCTTCAGACGTGGTGTTTCAGGTGGCCTCGCAGCTAAACCCCGAGATCAACACCACCGCCATCGTGCGCGAGATCGAACCGCAGGCCGAAAGCACCACCCGTACCCGCCGCGCACGCCTGACCCTCACCGAAACCCCGACCGCCTTCCGGCTGGGCACGGCGATCAGTGTGACCCTGAGCTCGGCGATCACCCCGCAGATCGAACTGCCCCTCAGCGCCTTGCAGGAGGTCGACGGCAAGCCGCGTATCTGGGTGGTCGATACGCAGACCCAAACCGTGTCGCCACGCAACGTCAGCATCGTCAGCCGCACCGACAGCAGCGTGCGAGTGGCCAGTGGTGTGAAGTCCGGCGAGCGAATCGTCAGCGCCGGTGTGAACAGCCTCAAACCGGGGCAGAAAGTGAAAGTCGATGAGGGCAGCGCACAATGAAAGGGAGTTTCAACTTATCCGAATGGGCGCTCAAACATCAGTCGTTCGTCTGGTACCTGATGTTCGTCGCCCTGCTGATGGGCGTGTTCTCGTACATGAACCTGGGCCGCGAGGAAGACCCTTCGTTCACCATCAAGACCATGGTGATCCAGAGCCGCTGGCCCGGCGCGACCCAGGAGGAAACGCTCAAGCAGATCACCGACCGCATCGAGAAAAAACTCGAAGAACTCGATTCCCTCGACTATGTGAAAAGCTACACGCGCCCCGGTGAATCGACGGTCTTCGTCAACCTGCGCGACACCACCAAGGCTGGGGACATCCCGGAAATCTGGTACCAGGTGCGCAAGAAAATCGGCGACATCCGTGGCCAGTTTCCCCAGGGCATCCAGGGGCCGTCGTTCAACGACGAGTTCGGTGACGTGTTCGGTTCGATCTATGCGTTCACCGCCGATGGTTTGACGATGCGCCAGTTGCGCGATTACGTCGAACAGGCCCGGGCCGAGATTCACAACGTGCCGGGGCTGGGGAAGATCGAAATGGTCGGCCAGCAGGACGAAGTGATTTACCTGAACTTCTCCACCCGCAAACTGGCGGCGCTGGGCATCGATGAAGGCCAAGTCATACAAAGCCTGCAAAAAGAAAACGCCGTGACCCCGGCGGGGGTGATCGAGGCCGGACCGGAGCGGATTTCGGTGCGCACCTCCGGGCAGTTCGTCTCCGAGAAAGACCTGGCCAACGTCAACCTGCGGCTCAATGACCGCTTCTATCGGCTGGCTGACATCGCCGAGATCCGCCGTGGCTACGTCGACCCGATGAACCCGGAGTTTCGCTACAACGGCCAGCAAGCCATCGGCCTGGCCATCGCCATGCAGAAGGGCGGCAATATTCAGGTGTTCGGCAAGGCCCTGCACGAGCGCATCACCGAGCTTACCGCCGACCTACCGGTGGGCGTGGGCGTGTACAACGTCTCCGATCAGGCGCAGGTGGTGGAAGAGGCAGTCGGCGGTTTCACCAGTGCGCTGTTCGAAGCGGTGGTGATCGTGCTGGTGGTCAGCTTCATCAGCCTTGGCGTGCGCGCCGGTCTGGTGGTGGCGTGCTCGATCCCTCTGGTGCTGGCCATGGTGTTCGTGTTCATGGAGTACAGCGGCATCACCATGCAGCGGATTTCCCTCGGCGCGCTGATCATCGCCCTGGGCCTGTTGGTGGATGACGCGATGATCACCGTGGAGATGATGGTCGCGCGTCTTGAACTGGGCGACACCAAGGAACAGGCGGCGACGTTCGCCTACACCTCGACGGCCTTCCCGATGCTCACCGGCACACTGGTGACCGTCGCCGGTTTCGTGCCCATCGGCCTGAACGCCAGTTCGGCAGGCGAGTACACCTTCACCCTGTTCGCGGTGATCGCCGTGGCGATGATCGTCTCGTGGATCGTCGCGGTGCTGTTTGCGCCGGTGATCGGCGTGCACATTCTCAGCACCAAGGTGAAGGCCCACTCGACGGAGCCTGGGCGCCTGGGGCGGGCATTCAACAGCGGCCTGCTGTGGGGTATGCGCAATCGCTGGTGGGCCATCGGCATCACCGTGCTGCTGTTCGCGCTGTCGGTGTTCTGCATGCGTTTTGTGCAGAACCAGTTCTTCCCGTCTTCGGACCGCCCGGAAATCCTGGTGGACCTGAACCTGCCGCAGAACGCCTCGATCAACGAAACCCGCAAGGCCGTGGACAAGCTCGAAGCGACGCTCAAGGGCGACCCGGACATCGTGCGCTGGAGCACCTACATCGGCCAGGGCGCGATCCGTTTCTACCTGCCCCTCGACCAGCAATTGCAGAATCCGTACTACGCGCAGTTGGTGATCGTCAGCAAGGATTTCGAGGCCCGCAAGGCGCTCAGTGATCGCCTGCGCGAACGCCTGCGCAAGGACTTCGTCGGCATCGGCAGCTACGTGCAGGCACTGGAAATGGGCCCGCCGGTGGGACGGCCGATTCAGTATCGGGTCAGCGGCAACAACATCGATCAGGTGCGCAAACACGCCATCGACCTGGCCAGCGAACTGGACAAGAACCCGTACATCGGCGAGATCATTTTCGACTGGAACGAGCCGGGCAAAGTCCTGCGCGTCGACATCGCCCAGGACAAGGCCCGGCAGTTGGGGTTGTCCTCCGAAGATGTGGCCAACCTGATGAACAGCATCGTCAGCGGCTCGACGGTGACCCAGGTCGACGACGACATCTACCTGATCAACGTCGTCGGCCGCGCCGTGGACGCCGAGCGCGGCACGCCCGATACCCTGCAAAACCTGCAAATCGTCACGCCCAGCGGCACCTCGATTCCGCTGCTGGCGTTCGCCACCGTGCGCTATGAGCTGGAGCAGCCGCTGGTGTGGCGTCGCGATCGCAAGCCGACGGTGACCATCAAGGCCGCCACGCTGGGCGAGATTCAACCGACGGATCTGGTGACCCTGCTCAAGCCGGACATGGACAAGTTCGCCGCCGGCTTGCCGGTGGGCTACAAGGTCGCCACCGGCGGTACCGTGGAGGAAAGCGCCAAGGCTCAGGGGCCGATTGCCAAGGTCGTGCCGTTGATGCTGTTTCTGATGGCGACCTTCCTGATGATTCAGCTGCACAGCGTGCAGAAGATGTTCCTGGTGGCCAGCGTCGCGCCCCTCGGGCTGATTGGCGTGGTGATTGCGCTGGTACCGACGGGCACGCCGATGGGCTTTGTGGCGATTTTGGGGATCCTGGCGCTGATCGGCATCATCATCCGCAACTCGGTGATTCTGGTGACGCAGATCGATGCGTTTGTCAGCGAAGGGTATTCACAGTGGGATGCGGTGGTGGAGGCCACGAATCACCGGCGACGGCCGATTCTGTTGACGGCAGCGGCGGCCAGTTTGGGGATGATCCCGATTGCCCGGGAAGTGTTCTGGGGGCCGATGGCTTACGCGATGATTGGCGGGATTATCATTGCGACCTTGCTGACGTTGCTGTTTTTGCCGGCGCTTTATGTGGCTTGGTACAAGATTCGCGAGCCGCAGAAAGAGGTGAAATAGAGTCGAGCGCTTCGCGCTCATCGCGGGCAAGCCCGCTCCCACAGGTTTCGAGGTGAACACAAAATCTGTGTACACCGCCAATCACTGTGGGAGCGGGCTTGCCCGCGATGGCGTCAGTCCTGACACCGCAAATCCAAAGCCTTACACCTTGCGCCAGACACTCGCCAACCAAGGCTGCTGCTCCCGAGGCAACCCCGCCGGCCGGTAGTAATGCTCCAACTCCACAAACCCCGCCTCGGTCAGCAATTGCTGCCAGGCCGCCAGATCGTGATACGACCCATATCGCGGCCCGTTCCAGCCTTCCTGATTCTCGCCACGAGGGTTGGAGCTGAACAACACACCCCCAGGGTTCAACGCAGCGCGCAACTGCTTCAATACCCGAGGCAATTCCTGTAGCGGGATGTGAAACAGCACCGCATTGGCAAAGATCCCGTCAAAGCGTTCGGTCGGCAGATCAAGCTTCAGGAAGTCCTGATGCCAGACCTCACACCCGCTGTCCGCCCGCGCCATTTGCGCGAATTTTTCCGCGCCGTCCAGGCCGACTGCTTTGTGGCCCATGCGCGTGAACGTCTGCAAATCACGACCCGGCCCGCAGCCAAAATCCAGAATGTCGAACGGCGCCTCGCCCTGAACGTGCCGCAGCAACGCGTCGATGTTCTGGCTCACATCGTGATCGCGCGTGCCTTCACGAAACCCTTCGGCCACCGAGTTGTAATGGCCCAGGGTGGTATCGGTGATTTTTTTGAGGTCGTCGGGGGTTTGTTTCATGGTGGGCTGCGCAGGCAATTGGGATTTGCCGAATATACGCCATTCGCGGGCAAGCCTCGCTCCTACAGGATCACATTGGCCC
>NZ_JBSVXG010000255.1:0-7464 GCF_054070595.1 Pseudomonas sp. SDO55104_S430
TTGTAGGAGCGAGGACGCTCGGGATGGAGTCACAGCCCACGCAGGGTGTCAGGTGCCCAACGTTATCGTTGACGACCATCGCGAGCGTGCTCGCTCCTACAGGAATGCATCAATCAATATCCGTATTTCCTGCCATCCTTGAATTCGATGTCGGACAGTATCGTGACCTGGTCGTCGACATTATAAAGATTCGCGTTTTTAACCAGATCGGAACTTGGAACCGCTTCAGGCTTTGCACTCTTGTCCTGCGCAGCCTGCATCTTGTCGCGAATCAGCACGATTTCTTCATACGTCATCTTCGGCACCTGCTTTGGGTCAGTACCCGCATGAGCACCGTAAATCGCCGTGTCCTTATTGATAACCTTCAACGTTGCCGACACCGAATCCACATAATCCTTCATGTTGCCCACAAACAGCGATGACGGATAAAGATGATCGCCCGACAACAGCACATTGTTCTTCTCATCATAAAGCGCCACTTCATCCTGCGTGTGCCCAGGCGTGCCGAGCAGCTTCAGTTCGACACCGCCCAGATCAATCACGTCATTGGGTTTGACCAGCCGTGAAACCTTGAACGGTTCGAGAACGAATTTATCGAAATTACCCAGATAAACCGGTTCCGGCACGTGATAGAGCCCGTCCTTCTGCTTGAATTGACGGGTAAATTCGGTGTCGAGCAAATAGATACTGTCGAAGTTGTGCAGGCCGCCAATGTGGTCAAAGTGCAAATGCGACGGCAGAACTGATACGGGTTTTTGGGTAATCGACTTGACGACTTTGGTGATGTCCTCCTTTTGATTGGCCCCGGCGTCCAGCATCAAGGCTTTGTCGTTGCCGACAATCAGGTAGGAATAGTTGGCCTGGTAATAAGTCGGTTCACCAATGGCGTAGAGATTGTCGCTTAGTTTGTGCACGACAAAGGCAGAGTTCTCTTTTGGCGTGTCTTCTGCACTGGCATTGAAAGTAAACGCCGCCATCAGAGTCAGAGCAAAGGCCAGTTTTTTATTATTGGTTTTCATGGGTGAAACTTCCTCGTGGTGGAGCCCTCAGTCAAACCAATGCGCCGGTGTTAATCAATCGAGAAATATTGAGGTTTTTATATTTAGAAAATCTAAACAGTTGCTTATGGGGTCCCGTCAAACATGCCGTTGACGAGGTTCAAGGGATCAGTTATTACCTGCCAGACCATCAATACCAGGCCGTTACCGATGAGCTTACCGCCCCTCCACAGTTTCAAGGTTTTCGAGAGCGTTGCGCGGCTGGGCAATATCAGTGCGGCGGCGGATGAACTGCATGTCACCGCCGGGGCCGTGAGCCAGCAGTTGAAAACCCTGCAAGCCAGCCTGGGGGTGGAACTGTTGGTCAAGCAGGGGCGGCAATTGGTGCTGACCGACAGTGGAAGGGTCCTGCAAAAGCATGTGGCCAGCGCCATCAGGGAAATTGGCGGGGCGGTGTCGGTCCTTCGAAGCGCAAACATCAAACCCGATGAAGTGAAGCACCTGACCCTGTCCATTCCGGGCAGTTATGGGCTCAGCTGGCTGACGACACGCCTGTTCAGGTTCATGGATGAAAACCGCTACATCAAACTCAAGGTCATCACTGAAAGCGGCTTCGGAGTCATCGACTGGCGTAGAGCGGACCTCGCCGTGTCTTACGGAACGCCTCCGGAGTCGGGTTACTGGTGGCGCCTTCTGCACGGCATCCGCCTGACGCCGGTGTGCAGTCCCCAGCTTCTGCGTGGAGGCCGGGCACTGCGTTACGTCAGCGACCTTGCCCATCATCGCTTGCTGCACGAGGACGACGGGCGACAATGGCGGCGCTGGCTCACTGAAGCCGGTGGTCAGGACCGCGAATACACCGATGTTCATTTCGAAGACTTCGGCATGGTGCTGGAAGCGGCGAAAGACGGTTTTGGCGTCGCCCTGAGTGATGAGGTGGTATCGGCCCGGGACCTTGACGACGGCCGGCTGGTCCAGCCTTTTACCCTGAGCGTGCCGGCGCTGCACAACTACTACTGCGTCTGCAGCGAAAGCACCAGGAGCCGGCCTGAAGTCCTTGAGTTGATCGAATGGCTTGCCGGCAGTCCCGGTTAACCGGCATCGATCGAAATCGAGATGCGTTGGGTGAGTTCCTTGAGCAGCTGAGTGTTGAGCTTGAAGGCTTGCCAGAACAACTCGATATCCAGGGTCTGGTCCGGGGCGAGTTCTACCAGGCGGCCACTGGCGCAGTCTTCGCGGATCAGTTTTTCCGGCGCCATGCACCAGCCCAGCCCCATGATTGCCGCGTCGATCAGGCTGCGAGAGCTGGGTATGTAATGCACGGGCATCTGGAATGTCTGGCCGAACAGCTGTCGGCAGAAGCGATCGGTCATGGTGTCCTGGCGATCGAAAAGGATGGTCGGGGCGCGTTCCAGACCCTGCTCATCGAAGCCCTGGGCAAAGTACTCCTGCTGAAACTCCCGGGTCGCCACGGCCTTGTAGCGCATGGCCCCGATCGCCTTGATGACGCAGCCCCTGACCGGTTTTGGATCGGTGGTGATGGCGGCAATGGCGGTGCCGTCGCGCAGCAATTGATTGGTGTGTTCGTGATCGCCCATCCGCAAATCCAGCGAGACGTCATGGGCCCTGATCACGGGAAGAATGGCCGCGAGAAACCAGGTCGAGAGTGAGTCATCGTTCAGGGCAATGGTGAGACGGGCATTGACCGCACTGTTGGCCTCGCTCAACTCCTGCCGGGTATCCATCTGCAGCATCCGCACCTGTTGCGCCAGGCGCAGGACGACTTCGCCGGCGGAGGTGACCTGGGTCGGCAACAGTCGCTTGACCAGCAATGTCCCGACACTTTCCTCCAGCTGCTTGATCCGATGGGACACGGCGCCCGGCGTGACATGCAGCACGCGGGCGGCCGCCTCGAAGCTCTCTTCCTCGATTACCGCCAGAAATGTCATCAAATCGCGAGTGTCGAGCATGTTGCCTCTGATTTAGTTTTTTTAAAGACAGGCTAATTTATTTAGCTGGAGGATACTCGCGCGATTCCGTCTACTCAATGTGCCTGGACCACACGCCACGGCTTCAACAGGAGTATTCGAATCATGACCATGCACACCACCCACGCGCCGGTTCGTCCTTTTCTGAACTGGCCTGTCGCAACGAACCCGCGGACCCAGCCGACCCAAGTGGCGTTGCTGGGGCTGCCCCACAGCGAACCTTATCCCGGCAACCCGCACCCCAACGATCAGGCTCGCGCGCCGGATGCCATCCGCTGGCAATCGGGCCAGTTCTGCGATGGCCAGGCGCATTGGGATTTCGACCTGGGCGCAGAACTGTCCAGCCTGCTGCCGGCCCACTGCGTCGACTACGGCAACATGCCCTGGACCCACGGCAGCTACGACGAACACGCCGGTCAGGTGACCGAGCTGCTGGCCGGCCTCTGGGGCGATGGCGCTCAGGTGTTCATTCTCGGCGGCGATCATGGAGTCACGATTCCGGCGTTGGATGCCCTGGCCGTCCTGCAAACCCCCGTTCACATCCTGCACATCGATGCCCATCTGGATTGGCGCGCCGAGGTCAATGGCGTGCGCCGCGGATACAGCAGTCCATTGCGCTGGGCCAGCGAAAAGCCATGGATTTCGGGGATGACGCAGATCGGAATGCGCGGAACGGGCAGCGCCCGGCGCGAAGAGTTTGCCGCGGCGCAGGAATACGGATCGCGGATCTTTACTGCAGAGCAGCTTCACGCCGCTGGAATCGGGCCGGTGCTGGAGACCATCCCCAAAGGCGCGGCCGTCTACATCACCGTCGACGCTGATGGCCTGGACCCTTCCGGCATGCCTGGCGTTCTGGCGCCTTCGCCGGGTGGCTTGCGGTTCGATCAGATCGCACCGCTGCTGCGGGCCGTGTCGCGCGATTGCAAGGTGGTGGGGATGGATGTCGTGGAAGTGGCGCCGGGTTTCGATGCCAGCAACGCCATCACCTGCATTACCGCCGGCAGAATGATCCTGAATGTGCTGGGTGCTTCATGGGGGGAGGGCGGCGCCTACAACCTTTGCAAGTGAGACCGCGATTCGACGCGTCTGGATGTTCATCCATTCACTGATCCTAATAAAAACAGGTAACTCAATCATGAGCATGATCAAGTTGGTCGGCCTCTTCGCGCTCGCCCTGACTTCGACACTGGCAGTCTCGGAAGAGCAAAAAACCGTGCGCATCGGCATTGAACCGAGCTATCCACCGTTCTCCTACAAAACAACCGACGGCGGCACTGCCGGTTTCGACTACGACATGGGCAATGCCCTCTGCGCAGAAATGAAGGTCAAATGCGTGTGGGTGGATCAGGAGTTCGACGGGCTTATTCCGTCGCTTAAAGTCAGGAAGATCGATGCCATTCTTTCTTCTATGTTGATTACATCCGAGCGCCTCAAATCCGTGGACTTCACCCAGCAGTACTATCGGAGCATGCCGGCCAAGCTGGTCATGAAGTCCGGCGTTGCCATCAACGATCCGCTGGTCGACCTCAAAGGCAAAAAAGTCGGGGTCCAGCAAGGGACCACAAACGACCGCTTCGCCTCCGATGTCTTTGCGCCAAATGGCATAGAAGTCGTGCGCTACGGATCGCAGGGTCAACTGTTCCTCGATCTGGTGGCCGGCCGCCTGGACGCGGGCCTGGCCGATATCGTCAACGTTTATGAAGCCTTCCTCAACACCGACGCGGGCAAGGGCTATACCGTGGTCGGACCTGACTACGATGACCCGAAATACTTTGGCGAAGGCAATGGTATCGCGGTGCGCAAGGGCGATAAGGCCATGCTGGAACAGTTCAATTCAGCGATCGCCGCGGTTAACGCCAATGGCACTTGCAAGCGCTTGCAGGAGAAGTATTTCAAGTTCGAGGTGTGTGGAAATTAGTCCGCAGGCGGCCTGATTTTTTGGGATGTATGCGATCCAATTGTGGGAGCTGTGGTGGCCATAAATCCGAGGTTCGAAAATCTGTAGGAGCGAGCTTGCTCGCGATGGTCGTCAACGAAGACGTTGGGCACCTGACACCCTGCGTCGTCCCTCCGTCCATCGCGAGCAAGCTCGCTCCTACAATGGTTTACGTGGCGCTGCTGTCACCGATGGTGAAGGCCGGTCCTTCAACGTGATAGACCGTCGGCTCTTCTGCAAAAAAATCCTGCAGACCCATCATGAACACCCGATGATCCTCACTCGCTTCGAAACCCGGCGTGTGATCCTCGAGTGATTCCCATCGCACGATCAGATTGAATTGCCCGGGCGTTTCAATGCCCTGCGCAAGCAAATGCCCGCGGTAACCCTTGGCACGGACGAGCAATGGCGCGACCTCGGCAAAAGCCTGTTTGAACCCCTCGATATGCTGGTTGTGAACGGGCAGTAGAGCGATTTCGTAAATCATGGCGTTTTCTCCAGGTCAGTTAAGTGCTTGTTGAGCAGAGGGCACGACGGCAATCGCGATTTTCCCTTGCAGGCCATTGTTGGGACTTTCCAGGTGGGCATGGGCGAGGGGAATGTCGGCAAGGGAGTAGACGGCACCCACGTGCGGCCGCAGCTGGCCGCGCTCTATCAGAGTGCTCAGTTCATCGAGCTTGCCGCGGTTCTGTCTGGTGAACACGAAGTGGTAACTCGCGTTCTTGCCCCAGGCCTGGACGAGGTTTTGCGGCTGGGCAATGTCGACGATGCTGACCACTCGACCCAGTTGCGCGAGGGCGTCGGGGCTGCGCGAGAGCGTGTTGCCGCCGATGGTGTCGAACACGACATCGACGCCGCGCCCGTCGGTTTCCCGCATGACGGCGTCGACGTAATCCTCCTTTTCGTAGTCGATGATCACATCGGCGCCCATGCGTCGTGCGAACTCGGCGTTCGCTTCGCGCACGGTCGTGAAGACTCGGGCGCCCATGGCTTTCGCCACCTGGATCGCCACATGACCGACGCCACCCGCGCCGCCGTGCACCAGAATGCTTTCTCCCACCCTGAGCACCGCACGCACCGTCAGGGCTTCCCACACCGTTCCGCCAACCAGGCTCAGGCTGGCCGCCTCGAGATGGCTCAGAGAAGCAGGCTTCTTCGCGACAATGCGCTGGTCAGCAACGTGGTACTCGGCATAACTGCCCGGACCTTCGAATATTTGCGGGGTGTACCAGACTTCGTCTCCCGGTGCGAAGGCCGTCACGCCCGGGCCGACGGCTTCGACGACGCCAGAGACGTCGTGGCCGGTAATGGCGGGGAGGGGCACCAGGTCGGGATAGTCACCACGTCGGACCTGATAATCCAGCGGATTGATGGAGGTTGCGTGTACTCGCACAAGAACTTGTCCGGCGTGCGGCACGGGTTTGGCTACGTCGCGCAGCTCGAACGATTCCGGGCCGCCGAATGAGTTGAGGATCATCGCTTTCATTGAGTAGTCTCGCTTCGGTAAAAAGGGATATCGGGAATTATCGATGTATTGAGGTGGAAAATTACGGTGGTTTTTATGTCATTGGTGTCATTGAAGAACCTCGCTTCGTTAAAAAGGGATATCGGGAAATGCCGATGTATTGATGTGAAGAAAAATTAAAGCTCCTTCCCGATGAGCTCGGCCAGGGCGCTGATGGCTGCTTCATTGCGCTTGTAGTAGGTCCACTGCCCGATGCGCCTGACTTCCACCAGGCCTGCTCGTTGCAGCGTCGCCAGATAATCGGACACCGTGGACTGCGACAGTCCGACGCCTTCCTGAATACTGCTGACACACACGCCCACCGTGAGAACGTCCCCTTCATCCTGTGGAGGGAAGTTTTTCGCGGGATCCTTCAAGCCTTTGAGGATTTCAAGGCGAGTTCGGTTCGAGAGGGCTTTGAATACGTCGAGCATTTCCATGGCGCGACGATATCGGAATTTACCGATATGTCAATGTGTTTCTGCTGGTACCAGGTTTTTGGGGTGACGGTTTCGACTCACCGATTGGCAGGACAAGGGTCGTTCGGAGGAGGGCGGACACGAAAAAGCCCGGCTGATCAGACCGGGCTTTTTGCGGGTGTTGCGGTGAGGCGAAGAGCTTAGGCGATGGTGTTGCCTTTCAGGCGGTCGGAGCCATCGGCTGCAACGGTGTTGCCTTTCAGGCGGTCGGAGCCATCGGCGGCGACGGTGTTACCGTGCAGGCGGTCGGAACCATCGGCTGCTACGGTGTTGCCGTGCAGGCGGTCAGAGCCATCAGCGGCGACAGTGTTGCCTTTCAGGCGGTCAGAGCCATCGGCTGCAACGGTGTTTCCTTTCAGGCGGTCGGAGCCATCGGCGGCGACGGTGTTGCCTTTCAGGCGGTCAGAGCCATCGGCAGCGACAGTGTTGCCTTTCAGACGATCCGAACCGTCAGCAGCAACCTCGTTACCTTTCAAACGATCCGAACCATCAGCAGCTACTGCATTACGTTTTTCCAGCAGGCGATCAGCGCCACCTTCGGCAACACGATTCTGTTGCA
>NZ_JBSVXG010000256.1:0-7432 GCF_054070595.1 Pseudomonas sp. SDO55104_S430
GGACTGCGCAGCGGTCCCATCTTTTGTGGCCGCTTCGCGACCCAACGGGGGCAAGCCCCCTCGCCACAGGTATGGGTTCAATTCAGGGCATAAAAATTTTGCTGTGCCTCTTAAGCGATCAACACTCCACCCAATTCACCGCCAAACCACCACGGGACGTTTCCTTGTACTTGTCGTGCATGTCCGCACCCGTATCGCGCATGGTGCGGATCACCCGGTCCAGGGAGATGAAGTGTTTGCCGTCGCCGCGCAGGGCCATTTGCGTGGCGTTGATCGCCTTCACCGCGGCAATCGCGTTGCGCTCGATGCACGGCACCTGCACCAGGCCGCCCACCGGGTCGCAGGTCAGGCCGAGGTTGTGTTCCAGGCCGATTTCCGCGGCGTTCTCCAGTTGCTCCGGCGTGGCGCCCAGCACATCGGCCAGACCGGCGGCGGCCATCGCGCAGGCCGAACCGACTTCGCCCTGACAACCGACCTCGGCGCCGGAGATCGAAGCGTTCTTCTTGCAGAGGATGCCCACGGCGGTCGCGCCCAGGAAAAAGGCCACCACATCATCGTCCGACGCATCCGGATTGAATTTCATGTAGTAGTGCAGGACCGCCGGAATGATCCCCGCTGCGCCGTTGGTCGGCGCGGTGACCATGCGTCCGCCGGCAGCGTTTTCCTCGTTCACCGCCAGGGCATAGAGGTTGACCCACTCCATGGCCGACAAGGTCGAGGTAATGACATTCGGCTTGCCGATTTCCAGCAGATTGCGGTGCAACTTCGCCGCCCGTCGCGGAACATTCAGGCCGCCGGGCAGGATGCCTTCGTGACGCAAACCTTGCTCGACGCACTCGCGCATCACTGACCAGATATGCAACAGGCCCTGACGGATTTCGTCGTCACTGCGCCAGGCTCGTTCGTTGGCCATCATCAATTCGGAAACGCGCAGGCCGTGCTTGTTACACAGCTCAAGCAACTCGACAGCGCTGGAAAAATCGTAAGGCAACACCACGTCGCTGGCCGGTGCAACACCGGACTCGGCCTCCGCCGCCTCGACGATAAAACCGCCGCCGATCGAATAGTAGGTTTGTTCGAACAGCTCGCCGGTGTCGCCGAACGCAGTCAGGGACATGGCATTGGGGTGGTAGGGCAGGCTCTCGTCGAGCAACAGCAGATCCCGGGACCAGTCGAAGGCGATGGTCGCCTGACCGGCCAGGGACAGTTGGGCGGTTTCGCGCAAGGTGTGGATGCGGCTGTCGATGGTGGTCGGATCGATGCGGTCGGGCCATTCGCCCATCAGGCCCATGACGCAGGCGCGGTCGGTGGCGTGACCGACGCCGGTGGCCGACAGGGAACCGTAAAGCCGGATTTCTACCCGTCGCACGTCAGACAAAAATCCTTGATCCACCAGCGCCTGGGCGAAGGTCGCCGCTGCACGCATGGGACCAACGGTATGGGAGCTGGACGGGCCGATGCCGACTTTGAAGAGATCGAAAACACTGATAGCCATGCTAAAGCCTATTCCGCAAATGGAAGATGAATCGCTGCCATTTCTGTAGGACAAGCGCACTTTCAGCGATACTGCCAAGCACGGTCCCCTGTGACCAACGAAACTTCCTAAGAGAGCCTTTAGCAGGACTAAACGATGAGCCGTCAATTACATGCCCAGACCTATGTGTGGCTTCAGGTGTTTTCCTGCGCCGCCCGGCACTTGTCGTTCACCCGCTGCGCCGAAGAGCTGCACATCACCCCGGGCGCGGTCAGCCAGCAGATTCGTCAGCTGGAAGAGCGCCTGGGTTTTCGCCTGTTCCATCGTCGAGCGCGCGGGGTGGAACTCAGTGCTGAAGGCCAGCGCTTGGCCATCACCGTCAACGAGGCCTATGGCAGCATCGATGCGGAATTGCGTCGGCTGGATGCCGGAATGATCAGCGGCACTCTGCGTGTGCGTTCGATTCCATCGTTCCTGAGCAAATGGCTAACCCCGCGCCTGCCGCGTCTGCAGCAGCGTTTTCCCGACATCCAGCTGCGTCTGGTGGCCGAGGACAGCAGCGTGCCTTTGCATGAGGGCGATTTCGACCTGGCCATCGACCTCAACGACGGCAGCTACCCAGGGCTGTTATCCACAGCCTTGCTCGATGAACAGATCTTTCCCGTCTGCGCACCGGGTTTGCTGCGCGGGAGACCGCCGCTGCACGGCCCGGCGGACCTGATGCACTTTCCGTTGCTGCACGACATCACCGCCTGGCGCGGCAGTTACGAATACGCGGAATGGGAGTTCTATCTCAATGCCATCGGCTTCCAGGGAGCCGATGTGCGGCGCGGGCACACCTTCAATCGCAACCACCTGACCATCGAAGCCGCCATCGCCGGCATGGGCGTGGCCATCGCCCGACGAACCCTGTTGAACGATGAGCTGGAGCGCGGTGCGCTGATCGTGCCGTTTGGCCTGGCGGTGCCCAATCACAAGCGCTACATGCTGCTCTACGCGCCGGGTGCGCTGAGCCATCCGGGCGTGCGCGCGGTGCATGACTGGCTGGTGGAGGAGGCGGGGATTTTTCGTGCTTTGCACCCGCTGGGCGAGGGGCAAATGTAAGGATTTTCGACCAAGGCCGGGGCGAGTGAATTCCCGACCTTACCAGCGCTTTGAACGGTTGTCCGGTTTTATTTGTGTTTACAAATTTATCTTTTTTCAGGGGTTGAATTGTTCAGCGTACAGACCGATTGTGTCTGTAAGAGGTCACGGTGAGGACGCCCCAGGGCTCGACTGACCGGCCTCTCGCGAGCTAGCTGAAATAAGGGATGAACTATGCAAATCCAAGTCAATAGCGATAACCATATTCAAAGCAGCATTCGACTGGAGGAGTGGGTACGTACAACCATTGAGAGCACGCTCGAACGTTATGAGGAGGATTTGACCCGGGTCGAAGTTCACCTGCGGGATGAGAACGGCGACAAGCCCGGTCTTCACGATCTACGCTGCCAACTGGAAGCGCGGCCAAAAGGCCATCAACCGATTTCCGTCACCCACAAAGCCGCCAATCTGGAACTGGCCATCGACGGAGCTGCCGAGAAACTCGAACACGCACTGGAACACCTGTTCGGCAAACTGCGCGGCAAACCACGCGCCGCCGTAGTGCCCTTCGAGCGCCGTCCACATGCAGACAAACTGCTGGAAGAAGAATTTCTTGAAAACGAACAGGCCGCCCAAAACGGCTGAAGCCTGATTTAACCTCCCCATGAAAACGGGCCTGCATTGCAGGCCCGTTTTGTTTTGCGCAAAACTGTTGCAGCGAGTCTGCCCGCGAAAGCATCGGGGCAGTCGACATCGATGCTGGATGTGCCGGCCTCTTCGCGGGCAAGCCCGCTCCCACAGGGTTTTGTGCCGATCGCTGAATCGGCCAACACCACCGGACACTGTGGGAGCGTGGCTTGCCCGCGAATGGTCGCCAACGATGACGCTGGCTGACTGACACCCCGCGCATGTCTTGCCTCCATCGCGAGCAAGCTCGCTTCTACAGGACGCAGGCTTTGCGTATGAGAATATTTATCATTAATATTGCGCCCCTCCGGCCACTGTGACATTCACGGCGGCTCACTCAGGTCGCGACATGAAAGCCAAACGCAACACGCTCCCCGTTTCCTATCGACTGGCGGTTTTCTCGCGGGTGCTGGCTGCCGTGCTCGGTGGTTATGTGATCACGGCGCTATCGAGTGTCTGCCTGACGCTGTGGGTGCCCATGGCACGGGCCGAAGCGGTGGTGACCGGGATGATGAGTTCGTTCCTGGTCTATCTGCTGGCGGTGATCTGGTGTTTCGCCTGTCGCACGGCGTGGCGTGCCTGGTTCGGCTTGATGGTGCCAGCGCTGATTCTCGCGGCGGCAGCCGGCCTGACTTACTGGATGGGCCGGCCATGAAAGAGGGATTCCGTCAGGCCATGGCCTGGTTGCACACCTGGGCCGGTTTGACGTTCGGCTGGCTGTTGTTCGCGATTTTCCTGACCGGCACGCTCGCCTATTTCAAGGACGAGACCACTCACTGGATGCAGCCGGAAATCCCTGTGCGTTCGGTGTCCAGCGAAGCCAGCCTGACCCTGGCCCAGGAGTATCTCGAACAACACGCCGCCAACGCCTCGCGCTGGATCATCGATCTGCCCGGCGTTCGTGAGCCAGGCCTGACGGTCCGCTGGCAGCCGGCACCGGCCAAGCCCGGCGAGCGCGCCCAGTTCACAGAGAAGCGCCTAGACCCGCAAACCGGTGCCGAGGTGCAGGGCCGCGAGACCTCGGGTGGCGAATTTTTCTATCGCTTCCACTTTCAACTGCAAATGCCTTATCCCTGGGGCCGCTGGCTGTCGACCATCGCGGCGATGGTGATGTTCGTCGCGCTGATCAGCGGGATCATCACCCACAAGAAAATCTTCAAGGACTTCTTCACCTTCCGCCCGCGCAAGGGTCAGCGTTCGTGGCTGGACGGGCACAACGCGGTGGGCGTGCTGGTGTTGCCGTTTCACCTGATGATCACCTACAGCAGCCTGGTGATCTTCATGGCCATGGTGATGCCGGCGAGTATCGTCGCCGCCTATAAAGGCGATGTGCAGGCCTTCTACAGCGAGCTGTTTCCTGCGTCCAACAACGCAAAAGCCTCCGGCAATCCGGCGCCTCTGTTGCCCTTGGCGACAATGCAGGAGAAGGCCCGGGAGCAGTGGTCCGGCGGTAGCGCCGTGCGGGTGACGGTGAACAACCCCGGTGATGCGAACGCCTCGGTGGTGCTGGCGAGGGATGGCGCGGACCGCGTGGTCCACGATTTCGGCAGCGCTGTGACTTTCAACGGCGCCACCGGAGAATTGCTGGCTGCGGCCCTGGAGCCGGGGCTGCCACGGGCGATCGCCGGCGGTTTCTACGGATTGCACATGGGCCATTTCGCCGGCCCGCTGTTGCGCTGGCTGTACTTTATCTGCGGCCTGGCGAGCACGGCGATGATCGGCACCGGGCTGGTGATCTGGCTCGGCAAGCGTCAACTCAAGCATGTAAAAAGCGGCGTGATGCCCTTCGAATTGCGGCTGGTGGAAGTGCTGAACATCGCCAGCATGTCGGGGCTGGTCATCGCGGTCGCGGTGTTCTTCTGGGCCAATCGGCTGTTGCCGGTGGACATGGCCGGGCGAGCGGAGTGGGAAGTCAACGGCTTCTTCATCGCCTGGGGCCTGAGTTTGTTGCATGCCATGTTGCGCCGGGGACGTGCGGCCTGGGTCGAGCAGTTGACGCTGGCGGCGCTGCTGTTTGGCGCGGTGCCGCTGCTCAATGCCCTGACCACGCCGTATCACCTGGGCAACGCGTTCGTGACGGGCGACTGGATCATGGCCGGTTTCGATCTCGCATGTCTGGGCAGTGGACTGTTCCTCGGTTGGGCAGCGTGGAAAATGCGCCGCGCCGGGCAGGCTGAAAAGGCCGGACGGCAAAGCACACAAACGATCAACCTCGAGCAGGAGGCCAACTGAATGTTGCTGGCCAGCTTGCTTTGTTACGGCGGATTCACCGCGCTGTGTCTGTCCATGGATCGGCACCATGTCGAGTTGCTCGGGCGCAAGTCATCGCTGGCGCTGCGTCGGTGGATGAAGGTCGCGGGATGGTCGTTGCTGGGTGTGTCGCTGTGGGCGACGGTGTCGACCACCGGTTGGGAATTCGGACTGGTGGAATGGTTCGCGGTGTTGATGCTCAGCGCCTTGTTGCTGGTATTGCTGATGCCGTATCGCCCGCGCCTTGCTTTATCGCTAGCTGCGCTCGGCCTGCTGCTCAGCCCGATTGCCGCGTTCGCGATCCATTGAATCGATGATCAAGTTTCCGCCCGAACCCTGCGACCTGGAGCCCGGCGAGCACGACGAACCGCGTGGCGACCGTGCGCATTTTCTTCAGGTATTTCTCTCGCAACAGTCGCAGATGGAAGCGCTGGTGAATCGCCGCGTCGGTTGCCGTGCCACCGCTGCGGATCTGGTGCAGGACCTGTTCCTGCGTTTCTGGCGGCGGCCCTTGGTGCAGGTCGAGGAACTGAGCACCTACCTGCTGCGTTGCGCCGGCAACATCGCCATCGATCATTTGCGCAGCGAAGGTTCGCGGGCTCGGGCCAGCGAAGGCTTGATGGTGGAGCCATCGGACGGCGTGGGCAGTGAACCGCAGGCGGCGCTGGAGGCCGGCAACGATTTGCGCCATGTCGAGGCGGCGTTGCGCGCCTTGCCCGAGCGCACGCGGCAGATCTTCCTGCTCAATCGCATCCATGGCCGCAAATACGCCGAGATCGCCAAGGCCATGGGCCTGTCCCAAAGTGCCGTGGAAAAACATATGATGCGCGCGCTCGAAGCCTGCAAGGCCAGCCTTCGGGAACCGTCACCGCGCACGCCAGGGAAAGCACCGTGAACAACCTCGAACGCGTCACTCCGACGCCCGATCAGGAGCAGCAGGCGCTAGCCTGGCTGAGCCTGTTGCATGACCAGCCAACCAGCGGTGATCAGGCCACCTTCAGTCAATGGCTGCAGGCTGACCCGGCCCACGGCGAAGCCTATGCCCGTGCGCAGGTGCTGTGGGAATTGAGCGAGGGGCCGGCGCGTACGTTGGCCGATGAAGATGCCCTGGCCTTGCAGCGTTACCTCAATGCCATGAACGGTTCGCGGCGTTCCAGCGTGCGGCGCTGGTCCGGTGCGTTGGCGATGGCGGCGTGTCTGCTGCTGATGGTCAGCCTCGGTACCGGTTGGCAGCCGCTGCGCTGGCTGGACGATCTGGGCGCCGATTATGTTTCGGCACCGGGGGAAGTCCGCACCGTGACCCTGGCCGATCAGTCGCAAGTCACCCTCGACGCCGACAGCGCCATCGCCGTGGATTTCAGCGGCGGCGAGCGGCATGTTCAGGTGCGGCGTGGCGCGGGTTTCTTCAGCGTGACCCACACTGGCGAGCCGTTTGTGGTCGATGCGGAAAAAGGTCAGGCGCGGGTGCTGGGCACGCAGTTCGAAGTGCGCCTGCAACCCCATGGCGCGCAGGTAACGGTGTTGTCTGGCCGGGTGGGCGTGACTGCCGATAACGATGCTCCGCAGCAAATTCTTACTGCCGGCCAGCAGGTGGCCTATGGCGAGGGTGTGGCGCAACCGTTGCACACGGTGGACAGTGAGGCGCAACTGGCGTGGCGTCAGGGCTGGCTCAATTACTACAAGGCGCCGTTGGCCGATGTGGTGCAGGATCTGCGGCGTTATTACCCCGGGCGGATTGTGTTGCTCAGCGATGAGTTGGGCAGGCGGCGGGTCAGTGGCAGCTTTGCGAGCCGGAATCCGCAGGCGGTGTTGAGTTCGTTGCAGGGGGTGATGGGGTTTGAGCAGCATCAGGTGTTGGGGCATCTGATTATTTTGCGGTGAGGCGGATGGCGTCTTCGCGGGCAAGCCTCGCTCCTACAGGATCGTCACAACCCCGTA